>JAGCZE010000305.1 GCA_017960415.1 Lachnospiraceae bacterium | reverse complement strand
TGGGCAGTCCCGATATTGATATGGATACCAAGAACGCGGTAGTAAACGGCGTCCGCAGTGTTACCGTAAACGGTCGTTCAGGCGTTCTCTCCACCGATATTTTCCTTGATAATATTTCCAAGGCAGTAGGAGAATACAGCCCTGCGGGAAGCGGAAAATGTATCCTGTTTGCAGGCAGCAGCATTGTGGGAACTGCGATCGAAGGATTTACCGGAACCGATATCAGCGACCATAAGGATGATGTTCTTCTTCAGGCAATCTATGAAGATGTAAAAGCAGGCAAAAGCAGCGAGGTTAAGAGTCTCAAAGACGAAACCGGCAAAAAATATCTGGTTTCTGTTGATGTTGTTGAGGGAACCGGCTGGATGCTCGCATCCTTTGTACCGGAGAGCGACCTGCTGAAAGAATTACAGTCTCTGAGTATATTCACTGTAGTGCTTGTAATTGTCATGCTCGTAGTCAGCACATTGATCATCATGTTCCTGATCAAAAAGATGATCACTGCTCCCGTTACCGGGCTTACAAATACCATTACGAGTATCGCCGGAGGCGATTTCACCGTAAATATCGACAAGGGTGGCAGCAACGAGATCGGTGAGATGAATAACCGCATGTATGATTATGTATCACATATGCGCGCTACGATGGGTGAAATGAAAACACTCTCGCGCAGTCTGATGGAGGAGGCTGAACTGAGCCGTAATGCCGCAGAAAGCATGAGCGTACAGGCAGATTCCCAGAGTACTTCGATGGATCAGATTCATGAGGCAATGGAAAGAGTTGCCGAATCTGTAACGGAGCTTGCTACACTTGCTACAGACCTTGCCCAGTCAGTAAAAGACATGATAGATGAAGGCGAATCAACGCGTGCTATCATGAATGACCTGATCAGCAAGGCCAAGAAAGGTCAGCAGGATATGACCAAGGTTCAGTCCAACATGGGTACGATCTCCACATCCATGACTCAGATGAACAATGTGGTTCAGTCTGTTGACACCGCTGCACAGAAGATCGGTTCGATCGTTGAGATGATCAATTCAATTTCGAGCCAGACAAACCTGCTTTCGCTCAATGCCTCTATTGAGGCTGCAAGAGCCGGAGACGCAGGCCGCGGATTTGCGGTAGTTGCAACCGAGATAGGAACCCTGGCAAATGACAGTGCCAAGGCAACAACCGAGATCAGCAGCATTATCACTGATATTACCGCGCAGATCAAGACCCTGTCGGAGTGCTCCGAGATCAGTGTCAAGGATATTGCCGTAAGCAGCGAGGCTGTAAGCGTGACCGGAGAAACCTTTGCGGAAATATTCAACTCTCTTGATACCGCAAGCAATACCGTCAATGTAATGGTTGACAAGATGGGTGAGGTCAATGAGATCGCAACTTCAGTTGCTTCGATAGCCGAAGAGCAGTCGGCAAGCACGGAAGAAGTAACAGCCACTGTTGAAACAGCAGCATCCAGTGCACAGAGTGTTGCACAGGACAGCCGCAGTGTCGACAATGCAGCTCTGACCGTAGCCGAGTCTTCGTCCAGGATTGGTCAGTTTGTGGATTCGTTTACTATCTGACAGTTTACCCGGAATATATTTGCCCCGCCGTTAGGCGGGGCTATTTTTGCGCGAGGTTATATTATTGACATACCCGGTAGTTTCAATATACTATAATTATAGTCAGCTGACGGAGGGAACGGTATGATCAATGCGTTTACGATAGTGTTATGCCTTGTGGGTATGCTGATCCAGCTGGTTTTTATATATTCCGAATACAGGAATAACATGTTCGCGGCCGTATGGCTTAAGGGTCTGGCGGCGGCTGTTTTCGTATGGGTCGGCTTTCGCGGACTGCAGTACGCGGGTCAATCGCGTTTTGCGGATACGGTTGTTACGGGACTTGTACTCGGAGCCATCGGCGATGTATTTCTGAACATCAGATACCTGACTAAAAAGTATGAACAGCTGTTTTTTATCGGCGGGATCATTTCATTCTTCATGGGACATGTGATGTATCTGATATCCATGATCCCTTACTGTGATCAGACCGCATTCGTACTGATCGCGGGAATCACTATAACTTTGGTCCTTTATGTCCTTACCTGGCGCACGATCAAGGCAAATAAGGTTCTGATGGTATTCGGAGCGATCTATATTCCGGGTGTTGTATTTATGGCCGTCGCAGCCATGGGCAATCTGATTTCGGTCCAAAATACAAACAGGGTGATATTTGCGATAGGAGCACTGTTTTTTCTCGTTTCGGATATAATCCTGATCTTTAATACATTCGGTCCGAAGCACAGATTCCCCTTAAGTGCCTTAACGCTTGTGCTGTATTATATCGGACAGTCGCTGATCGCATGTTCGGTCGGATATCTGCCGTGACTTTATGATATACAAAATTTGATATGAATTTGGAGGCAAATAATAACATGAAGGCAGGAAAGATAACCGCATTGATACTGACTGTCATTATGGTGACGGCATCATTATCCGGCTGCGGTAAATCGGGAAAAGAAAACGGATCAGCCTCTGAAAAAATGACCGTAACGGTTGCGGCAGCGGCAAGCCTGAAGAATGTGTTCGAAAATGAGCTGATCCCCGCATTCAACTGCAAATTCCCCAATATTACGATCGTGGGAGTTTATGATTCGTCGGGAAAGCTTCAGACCCAGATCGAGGAAGGCCTTGAAGCCGATATTTTCTTTTCGGCCGCAATGAAGCAGATGAATGCGCTGAATGATGAGGGAAAAATAGAGAGTTCAACGATCAACAAGCTGCTTGAGAATAAGATAGTGCTGATCACCGGAACGGATGCGGGAGAGGCACAGCTTAATTCATTTACGGATATCGTAAATGCCGACACTATAGCCATAGGTGACCCCGAAAGCGTTCCTGCCGGGCAATATGCCAAGGAAGCGTTCACGTCCCTCGGGATCTGGGATAAAGTTATTGCAAAAGCAAGTCTGGGCACCAATGTAACCGAAGTACTCACATGGGTTGCCGAAGGCTCCGCCGCGGCAGGTGTTGTATATGCTACAGACGCCGCTTCACAGCCGAAAGTAAAGGTGATCGCCGAGGCTCCGGAAGGATCCCTTGAGAAGCCCGTAATCTATCCGGTTGCACAGGTTGCAGGCAGCAAACATGCTTCCGGAGCCGGAGAACTGCTGAAGTTCCTGGCAGGCGACGAAGCAGCGGCAATATTTGAAAAATACGGTTTTTCTGTAAATAAATGAACAGGGATGAAGAAAAATGGAATGGGCTCCGGTCTTAATCTCGCTTAAAACCGCCTGTATGGCGATGTTTTTTACGTTTTTTCTGGGGCTGGCAGCGGCAAAGTGGGTTGTTTCCATAAGGCGGGGCTGGATAAAAGCGATCATTGACGGGATATTTACGCTGCCCCTTGTATTGCCGCCGACGGTCGCGGGTTTTTTTCTGCTGTACATTTTCGGAATATACAGACCGTTGGGCAGGCTGTTGCTTGATTTTTTCGGTGTCAAGGTTGTTTTTTCCTGGGGAGCTACGGTTATTGCAGCGGTTCTTATCTCTTTTCCGCTGATGTACAGGGCGGCGCTCGGTGCCTTTGAACAGGCGGACCCGTCTCAGGCCGATGCGGCGAGAATGCTCGGTGTCAGCGAATGGAAGATATTTACGAAGATCACGGTACCCAATGCGTCCTCGGGGATACTTTCGGGTGCAGTTCTGGCATTTGCGAGAGGGATCGGAGAATTCGGCGCGACAGCGATGATCGCAGGCAATATAGCCGGAAAGACCAGGACGCTGCCGCTGGCGATCTATTCGGAGGTTGCGGCCGGAAATATGGACAAAGCCGGTGTTTATGTTGCGATACTTCTGGTCATTTCATTTGCAGCGATAGTACTGATGAACCTGTCGGGCCGCGGAAAATTGTCGCGAAGAAAACGTGGAAAGTAGCTTCGGAAAACGCGCGCGAAGAAGACGATGAAAACAGCTTTGAAAAATAATTGCGAAAACGGCGCGGAAGCAGTTTTTGTAATTGCAGGAAGGTTTTATATATCATGGATATGACTCATTTTGACCCAAAAGGCGATGCCATAATGGTCGATATTTCTGAAAAGCCCGTAACAGAACGGACTGCGACTGCCGAAGGTATCCTCCGCATGTCGGTAGAATGCTTCGACAAGGTAAAAAGCGGCGGGCATAAGAAGGGTGATGTGCTCGGGGTTGCCCGGATCGCAGGCATAATGGGGGCGAAACAGACCTCCGGACTGATACCCCTGTGCCATAACATAGGACTTACTTCCGTGAGTATCGATTTTGAAATGCTTGAGGATGAAAATGCGGTCAGGGCTGTCTGCACGGTGGGCTGTGAAGGGCGGACAGGTGCGGAAATGGAGGCATTGACCGGAGTCAATATCGCTTTGCTGACTGTTTACGATATGTGCAAAGCCGTTGATAAGGGCATGGTTATGGACGGTATCCGACTGATTGCAAAATCCGGCGGAAAATCCGGAGATTACAGGATAAAAACATAATGAGTTTCATTGAAATAGCATGTAGGAAGTTAGTGTAATGCGGGATCGATTTGGGCGTGAAATAGATTATTTGCGGATATCCGTGACCGACAGGTGCAATCTGAGGTGTATATACTGCAGACCGGCCGTTGTAGGCAGTAAGATGGATATACCGGCCGGTGAGAGTGCTCAGGGCAGCCGGACAGAACTATCGGACGGCGATGCTCAGGGCAGCCGGATTGAAATGCCGTGCGAGGTGCCCTATGCAGGAAGCGGGACGGATCTTCTGACTGACGATCAGATAGTTCTGGTGGTTCGGGCAGCAGCGCGTACAGGTGTACGACATATCAGGCTGACCGGCGGTGAGCCGCTGCTGCGAGCCGGGCTGGGCAGCCTGGTCAGGCAGATTAAGGATATTGAGGGAATTGAAACCGTCGATCTGACGACAAACGGATTCTTATTGGAACAATATGCCGTGGAGCTTGCAAAT
>JAGCZE010000304.1 GCA_017960415.1 Lachnospiraceae bacterium | reverse complement strand
TTCAAGCAGTTCTCTGTGAGTCTCCATTTTCTCAAGCCTGAATGCGGATGTTTTGTCAAGCTCCTTGTAGAGCTGGTCAAGCTCGTAGAATACCCTCGGATCGCTCTGATCAAGCCTGAATGCCTCTTCCATCTCCTTCAGCGCACGGTCCGCGTCTTTGCGCTTATTGTAATATACCAGCGCAAGGTTACGGTGAACCGTGGCAAAACCCGCCATTCTGCTGTCATTTCCCGCTTTCTCCCACAGTTCTGTCGCCTTTTCGTGATTGCCCTTGTCATACATCAGGCATCCGAGATAATATGCCGCCATCACACCGCCGGCGTTTATCGCCTTTTCAAGCACCGCAATATCCTCGACGCGGTTCGGGAAACAGTAATCCGAAGATGCGTTTTCTGCCTTTTTAAGATACTCCTCATCCACTGTCGCGAAGAAGCGGTAGTAATTGATCATCGGCTCGTCAGTCTGCTTCGCAAATGAATATACCTGCATCGCCTCATCCGGCATTCCGGCCTTCAGATAGAGCATGCCAAGTTCAATGATATCCGCATTGTCAAGACGTAAACCGTGCGCGAAGTCTTCCTTTATCCGGCGCAAACCTTCTGCCGGTTCCTCATCTTTCCCGGCTTCAGTATTCTTTCTTTCCCCAATCCGGCCGATCAGCGCATATTCATACCGCGCACACAGGTCCAGCGGATCTTTTCCGAGTGTTTCAAGTGCAAAGCTTCCGGCTTCTTCGAGACGTCCGAGCTCCCTGAGCAGGACCGTCTTCAGGCCCCTTGCTTTCAGGTCCCATCTGTTCCTGTCAAGCGAAGCCTCGATAAGATCAAGCGCCTCGGGATATTTTCCGAAACACGAAGCGATCACCGCCAGCATATGGAATGCCCGACTCTGCATCGCACCGTCCCATGTTGCCTTATAAAACGCATCATAAGCCGGCTGCAGCAGACCGGTCATATAATAAGCCATTCCCAGATTATAATATACCTCGCAGTCATAAGGATTGGGATTGTGGCTCGTCGCCTTTTTTATCGATTCATTAAAATACGGGATTGCTTCCGCAAATCGACCTTTTTTGCACAGCAGCTTTCCGTATGCGTTATTGATGCGCATATCGGTTTTATCACGCTTCAGCCCCTCCAGATAATATGCCGCCGGGTCGTAGGTCGCATGCCTGTACTGCTCAAGATGCATTCCGCACAAATAGAGCTCTTCATTGGTCGCAACATCGGCAGGTGCCGGCATCGGAGCCTTCGCATGAGGCATTTCCGAGTCATCACCGGTCTCTCTGTAAAAGAGTATTTCTTGTCCCTTTTGATACAGCGACAGCCTCATTTCACCGCCTTTGTCTACCATACCGGCAGCGGGTATCCGATCTACAAAGCTTTCAGCCGCCCCAAGCCTCATTTCTTTTTCATAGATCTTCCTGTCGCCGCACTTTAATATGACTGTTACATTATCATCATGCTGCGCGAAGGAATATACGCATATTTTGAGAAATCGACTGTCATTTCCTGTATTCCTGCCTTCAACTGTCACTCCGCCATTTTCCTGTTTTCCACTATGACAATATATTTCACAATCGCCCAGTAACGATTGATTACACCCGGCCTCATCTGTATATTCATATGATATACAATAATCCGTGTTCGCATTCTTCACTGCCCCACAGTCCCTGTAAGGCATGAAATACTGGACAAAATGCTTTTCCTCGTAAGGCTTCAGATATGTGAAATCAGGCTGATTGTCGGTAAATACTCCCGTCATCAGCTCGATATAAGGACCGTTGGCATCGGTCAGGTTCCGGTCCCAGGCACGGCCGAAATCACCGTTGCCCCATGTCCACTGCTTCTTGCCGGGGCTGATATGATGATCGGCAATATGGAGAAGCCCCGCATCCTTCGAATCATCATAATTTCCGATAAAATCATAATCCGAATGATGCGCCATATATGAAGTCGGTACCGGAATGTTCTTATACCTCGAAATATCGGTACCCGGTGCGTAATCAACCTTATAGTATACTCCTGTTGCGATCGGGAAGTCTGAAACATCCCTCTTTCCGTGATCGAATACGGCATGCACATCCGGCGGGAAGATCGATCTGGTATGATCATTTACCGCAACCGCGGGATTCGCCCACCACAGAAAAGTCTGATCCTGATCCGTCGGATTATAAAGATTTCCCTTTATTTCCAGATACGCCTTGTCATCATAAACGGTAAACGCCGCATTCGCCTTGGTGTGGAACATCTTCTCGGTCTCGCCCACCGTAACGGTCACCGAACCGTCCTCACCCTGCGAGACCGCATAGTCCACCGGATCAAACGTCGAAGGCCTGTGATGCTGCGGCCAGTTAAACTCTATACCGCCGCTGATCCACGGACCCGCAAGCCCGACCAGCGCAGGCTTGATGACTTCATTGTAATACACTGCGTCATATCCGTTGGTCTTGTCATACAGCCTCTGTATCCTGCCGCCAAGCTCAGGCAGGATCATGACCAGGATATAGTCATTTTCCATGAAAATTGCTGTATATTCCTTATCCTTCTTCTCATCACAAATACCTTCGCAGACGGGGTGCGGATACACCCTGCCCGAAGAACCCTGATAAACCCTCTTCTCAAGGAACATCGGATTCTTATCGTATTCATAGATCTCATAAGTCGGGATCTTCACCTTCTCAACTCTAACCGTTGCCATACACTATTCTGCTGCCAAACCCTTTCAACATTATTGTCCATAAATTTACAGGTTCATTTAATGTAATTTTATCAGATGCCCCTGATAAGTAAAAGCCCTTTTCGAAAATAACGCTAAGGGCTGTCGCAATTCAGTGCGACAGCCCTTTCATATCGATCTTTCTCTGTCTTTTGATCATCCGGGATAGTCTTTCGCAAATTTCTCAGGCTCCAGAGCCCACTCAAGTCCGGTCACAAGATGTGTGCGCCAGAAATTGAAATCATGAACGCCGGGTGCCGTCACAAATGTTGCGGGAACACCTATCATATTCAGGAAATTCTTGAAATCCTTATTGGGCTGGATCAGGAAATCCTCTGTTCCGCAGGCCATAAAGATATCCGGAATAGTCTTGCCTTCGCTCTTCAGGTTCTTTACCAGAACTTCGGGGTTAGCGTCTGTCTTGGCCGCATTCTTCATATCGCCGAATACCCATGAATAATACTCGTAATTCGCCATTGGATTCTGGTCGTCGGGCTTCATCAGGGCCAGCCGGTTCTGGATCAGTGCCGATGAAAGCGCGATTACCTTTCCGAAGGTCTCCGGGAACATAAATGCCGTATGAAGCGCACCGAAGCCGCCCATCGAAAGTCCGCCGATGTAGGTATCTTCGCGTCTTCCGAAGAGTCCGAAGGTCTTGCGTGTGTATTCAACAAATTCCTTACCTACATAGGTTGCATACTTGCAGCCTGTCTGTGGCTGGTCAAGATAGAAATTATTATCCCCGTTCGGCAGGAAGAAATTTACATTAAACCTGTTTGCGATCTCGCCGAGGGGCGCATTTACGAACCAGTCTGAATCGCATCCGCTGTAGCCGTGAAGCAGATAAACATTCTTTACGGGGCGCTTAAAATGCGGATTGTTCTCCGTACCCCAAGCTACATCATTGCACAGCACCGCCGTAAAGTGAACCGGCCTGCTCAAAGCCTTTGAGAAAAATGTACCGCTGAAATGTGCCATTATTCGGATACCTCCAAAATATGATAATATTCACCAGGACATTAAATAAAACTGAAGTCCTGAGAAATCACGCCGTCTCTATCGCGCTCGCCGCCTGGAGTCCCAGCATTTCGACAGCATCCTCGCGCATCTTGTACTTGAGGATCTTGCCTGCGGCATTCATCGGAAATGCATCCACGAATGTCACATATCTGGGAACCTTGTGCTTCGCCATATGTGTGCGCACATAATCCTTTAATTCCTCTTCGGTCAGGTTTTCGCCTTCCTTTAAGATCACGCAGGCTAAGATCTCCTCGCCGTAATCCTTGTCGGGAACGCCGATAACCTGCACATCCTCAACCTTCGGATGTGTATAGATGAACTCTTCAATCTCCTTCGGATAGATATTCTCGCCTCCGCGAATGATCATATCCTTGATCCTGCCGGTGATCTTATAATGACCCTCGGGTGTCCTGCGGGCTAAGTCTCCGGTATGAAGCCAGCCGTTCTCATCGATGGCAGCCGCAGTAGCCTCGGGCATCTTGTAATAGCCCTTCATAATATTGTAACCGCGTGCAACAAACTCGCCGTCAACATTGTCAGGCAGGTCTGCGCCGGTTTCGGGATCGACGATCTTACATTCCACGCCGAACATCGGACCGCCGACCGTATTGACTCTGGCTTCAAGGGAATCGGTAGTCTTGCTCATCGTACATCCCGGGGATGCTTCGGTTTGGCCATATACGATAACGATCTCCTTCATGTTCATCTTGTCGACAACTTCCTGCATGACCTTGATCGGGCAGGGGCTGCCGGCCATGATACCGGTCCTCATGTGTGAGAAATCGGTCTTCGGGAAGTTCTCATGTCCCAGCATCGCAATAAACATGGTGGGAACACCGTGAAACGCGGTGATCTTCTCGCGGTTGATGCAGTCAAGGCCCTTTCTGGGTGAAAATGCCGTGATAGGGCACATTGTCGTACCGTGTGTCATTGACGCAGTCATTGCAAGTACCATGCCGAAGCAGTGGAACATCGGAACCTGTATCATCATGCGGTCGGCCGTGGAAAGATCCATGCCGTCTCCGATGGCCTTACCGTTATTTACGACATTGTAATGGGTCAGCATGACTCCCTTTGGGAAACCGGTGGGACCGGAAGTATACTGCATATTGGCTACATCATTCTTATCAATGAAACGGCGGCGGAACTCAACCTCCTTCATTGAAACCGTCTCAGAAAGCGCAACCGCCTCATCCCAGGTATAGCAGCCCGGATGCTTTTCTCCCGCTACTACAACGTTGCGGAGTACGGGAAGTCTCTCTGCGGTCAGCTCACCGGGCTTGCATTCCGCAAGTTCGGGGCAGAGCTCCTTGATAATATCAACATAGCTGATATCCTTGAAACCTTCTATCATGACCAGAGTGTGGGTATCTGACTGACGCAGCAGATACTCGATCTCGTGGATCCTGTATGCGGTATTGACCGTTACTAGTACGGCGCCGATCTTGGTCGTTGCCCAGAAGGTTATGTACCACTGCGGAACATTCGTAGCCCAGATCGCCACATGATCGCCTTTTCTTACGCCCATTGCGATCAGGCTTCGCGCAAATGTATCCACATCATTTCTGAATTCGATATAAGTCCTGGTATAATCAAGCTCGGTATATCTGAAGGCATACTGTTCGGGGAATTCCTTGCACATGCGGTCAAGCACGTCCGGGAATGTCAGATCGATCAGTTGCTCCTTCGGCCATACGAACTTGCCGGTATGAGCGCGGTTATCCTGCAGCAGCGAAGCCTTTTCTTCCCTGTACTGTGCCATATAATGCGCAAAATGAGGGAATACGATACCTGCGCTCTGCAGATCCTTGGCCCAGCGCTTTACCCATTCGAGTGAAATGTAGTTGCTGTATCCGATCTCCTGCAATGCCGCAAATACATTGCGCAAAGGCATGTCGCCCTCGCCCATCAGCTTGTATTTGGGCTTGCCGTCTTCCATTACCGAATCTTTTACATGGACATGACGGATCAGATCGCCGAGATTCTTCACGGTCTCATCCGGAGATTCGCCCATATAGCGGTAAGGATGGTGGATATCCCACAATGCCGCAACTTTCCTGCTTCCGGTCTTGTCGATCAGACGCTTGAGTCTTAAGGTATCCGAATACACGCCGTTAGTCTCTACCAGCAGTGTAACATTCTCGTATTTTTCCGCAATAGCGGCAACTTCCTTTAAGACGCTTACGATATACTCGTCATTGATATCATTGACCGGCTCGGGATCCTTGTCGGCAAGAACCCTGATATAAGGCGTTCCGAGCTTGTCCGCAAGCTCGATGTAAGCTCCGAGCTCAGCTACCACCGCGTCATGGGCGGCTTCGTCTTTCAGACAGCAGCCGCTGGCAAGACACGGTATCTCAAGCTTCAGATCCTTTAATTTCTTTATGGTGGCATTCAGTCTTTCACCCTGAAATACGGGAGACTTCACCGCCGAAATGTCCTCTCCTATGCCACGGATCTCGATGCCGTCGAAACCCAAGTCCTTCGCCATCGAATAGATATCTGCCCATGAAAAATCCGGACACGCAAGAGTTGAAAAACAGATTTTCACAAAAATTCCTCACTTTCCTTTTCCGTTTACCTTTAATCCTTTGCAACCTTTTTCATCACGATCAGGAAGCCTACTGTAAGAACGATGCCGATCGGGATCGAAAGAACAGCAACTCCGGCAAGATCAAGCAGTCCCGCAAGCAGGTAGCAGACGAACGATATTGCCGCAACAGAGATCGCATATGGCAGCTGTGTCTCAACGTGAGCGATATGGTCGCAGTGAGCGCCGGCCGAAGACATGATGGTCGTATCAGAAATGGGTGAGCAGTGGTCACCGCATACAGCGCCTGCCAGACAAGCCGAGATTCCTACGAAGAACAGCGAGCTGGTCTCCGGGAAGACTGCCGAAACGATCGGGATAAGGATACCGAAGGTACCCCACGAAGTACCTGTCGCAAATGCGATCACACAGGCGATCACGAATACGATAGCGGGAAGTGCCCACTGAAGTCCGCCGGCGTTGGTCATTATCGACTGAACAAATGTTGATGCGTCAAGCATACCGGTCATGTTCTTCAGGGCCGTTGCCAGAACAAGGATCGTAATTGCGGGAACCATTGCCATAAAGCCCTGCGGAACACATTTCATAGCATCTTCAAAACTTACAACCTTACGTGCAACAAGATAGATAATGATCAGAACAAGCGCTACTATACCGCCCCAGGGAAGACCTACGGTAGCATCGGTGTCGGAGAATGCTTCGATGAACGAACCTTCGCCGATGGACTGGTAACCGTTGCGTAACAGTCCCCAAACAGAGATCACTATCAGCGCTACGATCGGAAGAACGAGGTCAATGATCTTGCCCTTTGCGGGATCTGCGGGACCGTATTCCTGAACCTTCATCTCGGAATGCTCGTCGTTCAATGCAACCTCAAGTATGCCAAGATCACCGTTCTTCTCGGCCTTCAGCTCGTAACCGCTCATTTTGCCGTAATCGAAGCCGAGGACGATCAGTGTGATAACAAATCCAAATGTCAGTATCGAATAGAAGTTATAGGGAATTGCGCGGATGAAGAGCTCGATGCCCGAATATGTCTCACTCTCCACACAGCTCGAAACCGCTGCGGCCCATGAAGAAACGGGAGCTATCATACAGACGGGAGCTGCGGTTGCGTCGATAATGTACGCAAGCTTTACTCTTGAGATCTTCTTGCTGTCAGTTACCGGAGCCATTACCGAACCAACCGTAAGACAGTTAAAATAGTCATCTATAAAGATCAGGACGCCGAGTACGAAGGTGCCGAACATTGCGCCGGCCTTGGTCTTGATATGGCTCTGTGCCCATTTGCCGAAGGCTCTTGATGCGCCCGATTTATTGATCAAGGCCACGATGATGCCGAGGATCACCAGGAAGAACAAAATACCCGAAGTATCAGCAATAGCTGTAATAATACCGCCGGTCGTAAGTGTATCGACCGTTGTGAGCAGCGAGCAGCCCGATGCCATGAAAGCACCTAGGAAAATACCGATAAACAGTGATGAATAGGCCTCTTTGGTAATGAGTGCGAGAATGATCGCAACCAGAGGCGGAACCAGTGACCATGCAGCCCCAACGAATGTAAAACCCTCCCCGGCAGCCGCGTTGACGATTGCTATCACTGCCACAGCCACTATAAACACACAGGCAGCGATAATAACAGATTGCTTCTTCATGTTTTTTTACTCTCCTCCCAAACCCGTTTTGTTTGATGATTGCCGCTAAAGCATGCACTTTCCTGCCGCGTCGCATGCCGTACCGGCTGTATATAATTTTCCGAAGCAGCTCCGCCCGGAAACTTATATCATTTTTTTAACCTCATGCAGCTAATGAAATGAACTTTCAAACTTTATACCATCATGCGTATCTGCTCAGGCAGGCACGACATCCTGATATGTCTGTGCTTTCCGGCTATTTCGCCGTCGGTATGAAGCACGAGCGGCCTGTCGGATTCGATCTCCACGCTCCTGCATGAAATGATCTCAACGCCCTTGCTCTTGATATGTTCTCCCTTTTTCGCCGCAGTCATGAGCATGCAATGCTGCAGACGGGAAATATTATTGACCACGCACAGAGTAAGCTTGCCGTCGGTCGGGTCCGCACCCGGTGCCATCGGAACACCGCCGCCCTCATAGAGGGTATTCATCGCAGTAACAAAAACAGCCTTTTCGCAGACGATCCTTCGTTTTCCGTCGATCGTAAGAGTCATCTTTGCACGCCTGTTGGCAAATATCAGCTTGATCCCCATCAGGAAATAGATCGATGAACCCGAGCCGAACTTGTTCAGAATTTTCTTCAGTGGTGATTTCTGCACATGATAGCAAATATCGGCGTCATATCCCATACCTGCGGAAACTGCGAATTTGCGTGCTGGTTCGTCATTGTCCAGATACTCCAGCAGACAGTGGTCTACTTTCCTGATCTCAGCGGGATGCAGGACATGACCGAACGCTTTCGCGTAATCCGAAGGAATCCCGAGGCCTCTGGCCAGATCGTTGCCGGAGCCTGTGGGTATATGTCCGAAAATGATCTTTCCGTAATCCGAAAGTCCGTTGATGACTTCGTTCACGGTTCCGTCACCGCCAACTACAACAATACGCTTGATCTCCGGATGCTCCCGGCATATCTCTTCGGCTATTTTCGAAGCACTCTCGTTCTTTTTGGTAAAGAACACCTCATAATCCGTTTTTGAACCGCTGAGCTTTTCCTCGAGCTCATCCCAGAGATTCCTTCCCTTGCCGGTCCTCGAAGCGGGATTCACGATAAAGTAGTATTTCATAAGCCTTTCCACCGCCTTATGATTATTTGGTATTTATTTTAATGTATCTTCCGAAATACTTCAAGTTCTTTATTACTTTTACGCGGTAAATTCCTAAATAAGTTTTTTCGGTCAGATGATCCGAAAGCTTGTTTCCGATGTGGCACTTCCTAATGCCGCCTCCAGAAATCTTCCAGTTCCCTGTTCATGGAATCCAGAGTAACGCGGCGGTAATCCGCCCACTCCCTCGGAAAAAGATCAAGATACTGTCTGTTTAAGAATCTCTCATCCAGAAGCAGTATCGCTCCCGTATCCTCCATAGTCCTGATCACGCGCCCCGCGGCCTGCATGACCTTGTTCATGCCGTTGTACAGATACGCATATTCAAAGCCCATGGACTTCTTATGGTCAAAATATGCCCTGAACAGTTCCCTTTCATCACATACCATCGGAAGCCCGGTTCCAACCACCACAACGCCTATGAGTCTGTCATTTTTCAGGTCTATGCCTTCGGCAAATAAGCCTCCCATCACACAGAACCCCACATGGGTCGAATCCGGGTTCTCGGCAAATTCATTTAAGAACTCTTCCTTTTCGGTTTCGGTCATGCTCCGGCCCTGCATACGTATATGGATCCGGCTCTCATCTTCGAAGCAGCCGTCGGGCATCTTCGCCGCCACTTCCTCCATAACCGCATATGAAGGGAAATAGACCAGATAATTGCCCTGTCTGGCATTCGTAAATGTCAGTATATAATCTGCGATCCTGTTGTATTCATCATCACCGCGGCGTGTATATTTCGTACTCACATCGCGCCCCACCATCAAAAGCCGCCTGGAAGTATCGAAGGGAGAAGGCGCATAAACCGAATAATCCTCTTCATTTCCGCCGAGCTGTTCCATATAATACCTGATCGGAAGCAACGTTGCGGAAAACATTATAACGCTCGAAGACAGCATCATATAGCTGTTCAGCTTTCTCGAAGGATCCATGCACTGCAGCCTGAGCCGGAAATGCCGGTCCGGAGTGAAATTACTATAGACCTCGTAATCATCATCCATGTCCTCGTACATATTTACAAAATGACGGGCCGCAAAATACAGATCCCTGACCACAGACGCATCTTCCGCAGGCAGTTTCAGGTCTTTTGAAACCTCTTCGTAAACACCGCAGAAGCGTTCGACAGCTGTCGTCACAGAACCGCAGTCCTCCCACACCTGAAAGGCATCCGTCTCGCGTTTGATCCTCAAAAGCACCTTGTTGCAGGCTTCGAGTGCCGCCGCTGTTCTGTCCCGTGCCTGCCGGGTGTCACGCGAGGTTCGCTGTTCCTTGGACCTGTCAATGGTCCGGTCATCGCCTGCAATATCTGCCAAGCTCAGCTGTTCAGGGTTTTCCTGACTTTCGGTATTTTTTCTTCCTGATGCAGTTTCAACTCTCATAACAGCCTTGGCCGTGAGAAAATCCTCCTTGATCAGCTCTGCGCTGTACATTTCGCGGGCACGTTCCACCAGATTGTGCGCCTCATCTATCAGCAGACAGTATTTCTTCTTTCCGTTATCGAAGAATCTTTTCAAATGCACGGTCGGGTCGAACAGATAATTATAATCGCAGATCACGGCATCCGCCCACAATGTAACGTCCAGGCACATCTCAAACGGACAGACCTTATGTTTTTCGGCATATCTGATGATCATATCGCGGTCGATATATTCTTCATGTGTGAGCATATCGTAGACACAGTCATTTACACGGTCAAAATGCCCCTTGGCCCGCTCACACGCATCCGGATTGCAATCCGGTTTTTCCAGTATGCACAGTTTTTCTTTCGAAGTGATCGTAACCGAGCGGAACTTTACTCCGTTTCCCCTGAGTATCGAAAATGCTTCCTCCGCAACGGTTCTTGCAATTGTTTTGGCCGTACCGTAAAAGATCTTCTCAGTTTTTTCCTCACCCATTGACCACACTGCCGGGAATACGGTGGACATGGTCTTGCCAACGCCTGTAGGCGCTTCTATAAACAACTTTTTGCCGCTGCCGATAGATTTGTAAACGGCTGAAACAAGCTTTTTCTGGCCTTCCCGATATTCAAACGGGAATTTCGAAGCGAGTATCGACGAATTCCGTTTTCTGCGCCACTTTACCTCCCAGACGGCCCATTTTGCATATTCATTGGCGAGCCTGCCATACCATTCCTCCAGTTCCAAATATCCGAAATCTTCCCTGAAATAATTGATATCCTCGGTTTCCCTATTGCAGTAGGTCATTCGAATGCCGATTTTTCTTTCATTTCCGGCGTCTTCTTCCCTTTCGACATTCCCATCCTCTTCTGTACATGCTTTCTCTCCGGCATTCTTCTCCGCGCCGGATTCATCTTCCTTGCCGCTGTTTTCTGCGACCTTGCGCAAATAAAAATAAGCATAACACAAAGCCTGTGCCCGGTGCACCGGAACAGGCTCAGTCATGCTTTTCACATTCATAAGTGTAGTTTTGATCTCATCGATCACGGTCAGTCCGTCTTCAACGAAGATCCCGTCAGCCCTGCCTTCCACATTGAGCGCAACGGTTTCCCCGTCATACTCGACAACAGCCCTATTCTTCAGCAATACCTCACTGCGGTAATTACTTTCGGCTCCTGCCGCTTTTTGAAGCTTTCTGTGGATCTTTGACCCATCCTGCATTGCAGTCATATCGCCCTGCGACATGCGGTTGTCGATATCGCCCGAACGCAGTATGAACTCTACAAGATCCCTGACCGATATATCAACTTCTATAATACCTGTATCACCCATCTGTCCTGCGCGACAAGTCCTTCCATCTGTGTCATATATTAACCGCTTAAATCCCGCGACTTATTATACATTTATAAACAGCCAAATACAAGCTTTTCAAACAGTTTTATATGTGGTATACTTCAAGCAGGAACAAAATAAAACGATCATTTTAGGAGGAAAACACTATGAGTGATAAGAATAACGAATTTGATGACGATCTTGACCAGATCACCCTGACCCTTGAGGACGACAGCGAGCTGCTGTGTGACGTAATCTCGGTATTTGAATGCAACGGCCGCGACTATATCGCCCTGCTGCCTGCTGACGAGACCGACGGAGATTTTCTGTTCTACCGTTATGCCGAAACCGAAGACGGAGATTGCGAACTTGATGATATTGAGTCCGACGAGGAATTTGAAGAAGTAGCAGACACATTTGAAGAGCTGTTCGATGAAGAAGAGTTCCAGGATGTTCACTACTCTTTTGATGATGAGGAAGAGACCTCATCCGGCTTCCCGATGTTGTTTTCACCGGTAATCCGAACTCATTATGCAAAGGATACTGTAAACAGTACCGCTATCGGTCTTTCCTTTGCAATAATAATTTTGAAATTTTTACACAGCTGTCTGTCTGTAAATCGTCGCCTGAATTGACGACTGTTTATTGAACGACAGCCTTTTTTCTACGCTATTCTTATGACAATCTTTTTACACCAGCCCCATTTCCGAAATGAATCTTGAAGGCTTTGCCGCCCTCCCGAGCCTGTCATCGGCATCGCAGATATAAAGCTCATCCCGGGCCCTTGTGGCGGCCACGTAAAAGGCCCTGCGCTCTTCCTCGATCTCCTCTGCCGTTTCCGCGCGGCTCTGTGGTGTGAAGCCTTC
>JAGCZE010000030.1 GCA_017960415.1 Lachnospiraceae bacterium | reverse complement strand
TGAGCCGGATCATGTCAGTCATCGGATCGTCATAGATGGTCTTGTACCGCTCAACATGGGCAATGATCGGAGTATACCCCGCATCCAAAACATAGTTCGCGCAGTAGGACATCTCCTCCGTGCCCTCGGTTCCGTACGGCTCGAATTCCAGCAGCACGTAATTGTTTCCGTTCATAGTCGGAAAGATGTCATCTTTGATATTACCGACGATCTCCGCCATCTCATCCCGGTAGCAAAGGATCTCGCAGCCCTTGTACAGAGAAAGCCCGGGATACCTGTCCGCCGCTGCCTTACTCAGCTTCTCAAATCTCCTGTGATACTCCCTGTAGTAGACTTCCATATCATAGCTGTGGTTCGTGCAAAATATGCCGCTCACGCCCTGCTCGTAGTCCATCCCCATCAGAGCCAGCGACATTTCCATATCCTCAGCACCGTCGTCGACGCCATAGAGCATATGCGTATGGATGTCAATTATTCCCATAGATTGTTCCCTTTCGGATTTCTGATCCTCTCACTCGCAGGTATACCCCGGTTCCTTGTACAGCAAATCCTTGTCCGCGACAATCTGAGGGTCCCAGACATCCTTTTTCCAGTCTTTCTCCGGCACCTCCTTGATCACTACAGTCACACTCTCAAGCCTGCACCCGAGAGTCTTCGCGATGTCCTCTGCGATTTTCTCGGCACAAAGTTTCTTCTGATCCTCGGTTCTGCCGGGGAAACACTTGATCTCTACATGCGGCATACTGCCACCTCCTTATTTTTTAACAATATATCTTTTATGTATTTCAAATGGGTTGGCATTTTTCATGTCCTGGGACGAACTACAAATCCGATCAACAACCCACAACAAAACCCAAGCAAATGAACGACGAAAGTCCCCAGCCCGATAAAATTGGGCAAGATTAAATATACCATCAGATATCGACTGCCGCGAATATTCCGAAAATTATCCGACAACGATCTGTCCCGAAGGAGCCACGTTGCCATCATCCCAAGGCAACAGTAAATGGCCGGTGACGCGCCGTACATAAGCCCGTTGGGAAAGATCAACAGAAACGCCGCACACGCCGCGATCAGCCCGCAGTGGTAAACCACGACCATGCGAACTGTCCCGATAGCTCTCTGCATATAAGCGCCGACGTACCACAGCGCACAAACTTTTCCCGCCAAATGCCATATCGCCGGATGCAGATATCCGTAGGTTACGAGGCGGAAAATCTGTCCGCTCTTAAAAACCGTGGCGGGGGTTGCACCCATGGAATCCACCAGCGCACCGCCCCCGGTCAGCATAACCATAAGCCGGTTGCAATCACGAGAAATCACTATGTTGATCACAAAAATCACCGCCATGGCGAAACCGGCGACCGCGGCAAATTTGTTGTAACGAATCTTCTTCATTTCCCATCCCCACATCAGTACCGACTATACGCATTTATCTCAATCGTGACAGTTCATTTTCCAGAGCATCCGCATACTGCTGAACGACCGGGCCGAGTTCACGCAGCCAATCTTTAATCTCTTCTCTGTCTTTATATTCTGCAGGTCTCCGTCGGATTTCAAGAGTTTTCCGCAAAGTGGAGTCATCTTCAAACAACTTATCCCGAAGCGCCCACAGCCCGGCCTGCGTCTTGGAAATGACCTCGTTGTATCTCAACGTGTAAATGCATCTGGCAATGTCCAACAGCCATCCGCAGGAGTAAAGCTGTTCATTGGTTTTCTGCGCGTATTTCCGGATCGACTCGTAATGCGCCTTCACCGCGCTCACAAGCTCCTGACGATCCGGTTTGCGAAATATACTTCGGTCTGCATTCCCGTAAACGCACCGTCCATATTCAGCCAATTCATATGCGGAAAATGCATCCAGCCGGTAGTTGTCCGTAATCCGCTGCCCGGAAGTTCCCCAGTAAACAAGCCTTGTGTACCGGCCTGTGCGGTATTCGTAAAGGCAGACAATGACGCCTTCAAAAGAACGGTAATAGGGATTGTCCGGCTCATCCTTCAGCATGTATTGACGCAACATGAGCAATTCCTGCGCCTGCGCCTCGGTGATTTCCCGTTCCGTCAAAACCAGAAAATCGATATCGCTCCATCCAAGCCGGAAATCGTCCAGGACAACGCTTCCGTAAAGCCAAATGCTGTTCACGTTTCCGTCCAAAACGGAAACGATCCGGTCTGTCATTTTGCGGATTGATGTATTCATGATTCCCCCTCGGATGAATGAAAAACGGATGACGATCGGTTGACAGCGTTCTCTTTATTTTTCGTGATAAACAAACACGAGTTCATCTGTAACTTTTTCTTCTTTGAACTCCTTATATCCCATCTTCTAACTTATCACCGTACAACTCACGCTGAATTCTTGCTGCCTCCTCGGAAAATGAAATTGTATGCCAATAATCCTTGACCGCGATCTCAATCACCTTAATTGGCTTTACCGGTGTTCTGGAAAGCCATTCCCACTCGTCAACGAGTTCAAAAGGATCCGACGGCAGGACATATACATAGCCCTTTCCGTTTGGATTTATGGACCCGTAGCGAAGGTAGCTTTTGATCCCGTCGGAATCAAAGGATAGTTTTCCCTCCGGACAGTCCGGGTAGAAACGAAACGGCAGTGCAAAGGGAATGACCTACTCCATCGTTGCCGCCGCATAAATCCCCATTTGGGCCTCAGCCTCACATTGCCCGTTCGCCTGCCTCGGCATCAGAACGTCAAATAAATACTGACTGCCGTGGTATACCACCTTTGGTTTTTCCTTCATAAACAATCTCCCCCACTTTGCCTGATTCTTAGTTCGTATAACTGAAATGTAAAACTACAGATAAGAAAAATCCCTCTTCATATCGGTTACCATATCGGGATTATCTTTTTTCATCAGATCAATCAGTTTACGAAGGTTTCCAATGTCATTCTTTATGGCGTTCAGTTCAGACTCCGTTATTCCGACAATCTGAAGAAAGCCCACCTTACCATGAACGGAATCCTGAGGTTTCGCTGTAGTATCATCAATCGTGATTGCCGCAGTGATCAGTGAGTCCGTTCCCGCATGAAGCGATGTCCCGTTTCCCTGAATGTATTCCTCGGGTTCAAAGTATTGTTTCGACTTATAGGTATACCTGGCAAGATTTGACAGCAGATCGATTGCCCACAGGCAGTCCTCCGGCTTTTCTTCCCTGAGTTTCATCGTCATTTCATAACCCCAGCCGCTGTATTCTTCGCCAAATGCCTCATCATCTGCATACAGCACAGTCATTCCGAAGGTCACAATATGCTGATACCCATTCTCACTTGTATAGACGGAAACTCCATCCAGATACTCGTCCCCACCGAAGA
>JAGCZE010000029.1 GCA_017960415.1 Lachnospiraceae bacterium | reverse complement strand
TTACGCTGATCACCTCCCTCTTCACATTTACGACATTTGTGATCATAAGAGTATGTCGTATCAACAGCCTCGGTGGTAAGGATTTCGATGAATTCACGCTTTCTTCCGCCAAAGGTATCCTGACCTGCGCTTTCCTGGTTATGATATGTGCCGTTTACATGGGAATATCTTATAAAAGCTTCATTTTTTCATTAGTGATCCTGAGCCTCGGTGTGATAGCAGTAATGTTCTCCAGTACCTTCGGCCGCTTCTCCAGCCTTCTTGACTTCGCAAATAATTGGAGCATGGCTACGATCATTATTGTAAGCTATTGCATGGTATTGGTCGGCTGGGCCCTGTGCTGGCTGATCTCAAACCTGCTATATCGCAAATCAATCGATACTCTGGCTGTAAGAGCTGCGCTCAGACAGGCTGCGATGAAGTGAAAATAGCATATCTCAGCTATATGCACGGTACTCTCAACATGCAGCGATGAAATAAAAAGTATCAAATCTCCGGCTATATGTGCTGCACTCAGACAGGCTAAGATTAAATAAATATAGAAATATAGAAAGGACCTTAAAATGCTGCCCGAAGACCCTATAATACTTCTCAGCTTCGTAAATATGCGGCTGCGTGACGAATACTCCGATCTTGACGATCTGTGTGATTCGCTCGACATCGATAAAAGCGAACTGACAGAGAAGCTTGAAAAAGCCGGATACCGTTATGATGCGGAAAATCATTGCTTTAAATGATTGTTGAAGATATATATTGAATCTGCTACAATACTAGATTAGAGTGTTTTGCACTCTGTGTATGACCATATGTATGCTTTGACAATAAACAAACGATTGGGATGAACAACAGATCAAACACAATCGTTATCAATGAACCAAGAGGAACAGGCAATGAAAACAGACAAGAAATTCTGCATTATCGGTACTCCTGTGGGACATTCGAAGTCCCCGGAGCTCTACCGCAGGATTTTCGACGAACACGGATTTCCGAATTATACCTACACGATCAATGAGATCGAAACCGAACACGAGCTTCAGCTCTTTCTCGAGGATATGAGAGGCGGCGCCTGGGACGGCTGCAACGTGACCATGCCCTGGAAGACTTTGGTCGCCGAAGAGATGGATGTCCTGCTGGACAATGCAGCCCTCACCAACGCAGTCAATACCGTTGTAAGGCGCTGCGGCGTATTGTACGGCGATTCCACCGACGGCGGCGGGATGTGCGATGCGATACTGTCCGATACCGGAGTCGGCATTGCGGGCAAGAAAGTGATAATACTGGGCTGCGGCGGTGCCGCAAGATCGATCATTGCCGAACTTGCACTGAGGAATGCCACAAAGATCAGCATCTTCTGCCGTCCCGGAAAAAATAAGGACCTTACGACCGGGCTGCTTGCAAGGATCGATGAGAAAATGGCCGGCAAAAGAAAGATCGACAGATCCTTCAGACCTGTTATCACCAAGCTGTGCGATTATGATGATACGATAATGCTGCTGCGCTCCATCAGCGAAGCGGATATCCTGATCAACTGCACTCCCGTCGGTATGGCCCCGCATGAAAACGAGCTTCCGATACCGGAGTCGATCACATTCCCCGAAGACCTTATAGTTGCGGAATCCATTTACAATCCGGACGAAACCCAGCTTATAAAAAAGGCCCGCAGCTGGAACTGCAGAACCGTGAAGGGGATCCGGATGCTGGAACTGCAGGCCCAGAGAGCGGCACTGCTGTATTTAAAATAATATTTTTTTAATATGCTGAAGTTGTGGATTTAGATACGCTTATCTTTCCGAAACACACATTTACAGTAAATAATGCGGGATTTATCATTGAGAACATAAGAAGCAGTTAATTCTTTTATTATATGGGAGGTACCTATGAGCATTTTAGTTACAGGCGGAACCGGTTACATCGGCAGTCACACGGTTGTGGAGCTCCTGAATGCGGGCTACGATACCGTCGTGATCGACAATCTCTGCAACTCCAGCAAGGAGAGCTTAAAAAGAGTCGAAGAGCTGACCGGCAAAACAGTGAAATTCTATGAGGCGGATATCCGCGACAGAGCGGCTCTCGACCGTATATTTGCCGAGAATTCCATCGACAGTGTGATCCATTTTGCAGGACTCAAGGCTGTGGGCGAATCGGTTGCAAAGCCGGTAGAATACTACGACAACAACATTTGCGGAACACTGACCCTGATCGAAGCCATGAGAGACGCAGGTGTGAAGAACATCGTGTTCTCATCTTCCGCAACAGTATACGGCGATCCCGCATTCGTTCCTATTACCGAAGAATGCCCGAAGGGCAATCCTACCAATCCCTACGGGCAGACAAAATCAATGCTCGAGCAGATCCTGTCCGATGTCTACAGAGCCGACAATTCCTGGAATGTGATCCTTCTCAGATATTTTAATCCCATAGGTGCCCACAAGAGCGGCCGTATCGGCGAGAATCCCAACGGTATTCCGAACAATCTGATGCCCTATATCACACAGGTTGCTGTCGGCAAGCTCGACCATCTCAACGTATTCGGCAATGATTACAAGACCCACGACGGCACCGGCGTAAGAGACTATATCCACGTAGTCGACCTCGCTGACGGACATGTCTGCGCAATAAAGAAGCTGGATGAAAATCCCGGACTCGCGATCTACAATCTCGGTACCGGCAAAGGATACAGCGTTCTTGATATCGTAAATGCATTTGAGAAGGCTTCGGGCGTAAAGATCCCTTACACGATCGGTCCGCGCCGCAGCGGCGATATCGACGAATGCTTCGCCGATGCATCGAAAGCAAAGAAAGAGCTGGGCTGGGAAGCGAAATACGGCATTGAAGATATGTGCCGCGATTCCTGGAACTGGCAGTCACATAATCCGAACGGATATGAAAACTGACTTAAAAAGACCGTTATCGCGATCATCGCACTTGTTCCGATCATAGATGCGGGTAGTAAAAACAAATTGAAAAGCTGAGTAAACATGGAGGCTGAATAAAATTGATCCAAATCAACAACTTAGTCAAGGTTTACAAGCTCTCCAACAAGAAAATGGCGGAGCTCAAGACCAAGAACCCTGAGAAGATCGCCGTTAAGGGCATCTCTCTCGAAGCAAAACCCGGCGAGATCTACGGACTGTTGGGTCCGAACGGTGCCGGAAAAACTACCACGCTGCGCTGTGTCGCAACCCTGCTCAAGCCCACCGAGGGCGATATCAAGGTATGTGGCTTCGATACCGTAAAAGAAGGCGGCAAAGTCCGCAATAGCATCGGTTTCCTTACCAATGAGATCAAGCTCGATCCCAATTTTTCCGCGGATTACATGTTCACTTTCTTCGGAAAGCTGCATGGAATGTCAGAGGATAAGATCGAAGCCAGAAAAGCCGAGCTGTTCGATTATTTCGGCATAAACGCATTCAAGGATAAGAAGATCGAGGAGCTCTCGACCGGTATGAAGCAGAAGGCTGCTATCGCAGTCAGCCTTGTACACGATCCCGCAGTTGTCATTTTCGATGAGCCTACCAGCGGCCTTGACGTTATCACCGCCAAGAGTGTTACCGATTATCTTCGCAAATTACGCGATGACGGCAAGGTAGTCATTGTTTCCACCCATATCATGAGTGAAGCTGAGAAGCTGTGCGACAGGATTGGTGTTATCATCAGCGGTCAGAAAGTCTGTGAAGGCAGCCTGGCTGAGATCCTTGAAAGTACAGGCACCGATGATCTTGAAGACGCATTTTTCAAGCTTTACTCGGAATATAACACAGAAGAAACCAGTGCTTGAGTACACCTCATCCGCCTGCTTCGCAGGCACCTTCCCCTCAAGGGGAAGGCAAAAGGCCATTTCCAAAAAGCTTTCCCCTTGAGGGGAAGGCAAAAAGCCATTTCCAAAAAGCCTTCCCCTTGAGGGGAAGGTGGCGCGAAGCGCCGGATGAGGTGTCACCTGCCAACAC
Organism: Lachnospiraceae bacterium; assembly: GCA_017960415.1. The sequence continues at coordinate 71 of JAGCZE010000029.1, read as the reverse complement.
ATATACAGGAGGGATTTAAACAAATGAAAGGCGCATCAATTATGCTATACAATCATTATTAATTAATTTTA
>JAGCZE010000303.1 GCA_017960415.1 Lachnospiraceae bacterium | reverse complement strand
CTTTCCCGCCCCTGCTTCAGCGATTTTTCCGTCCCGGATCACTGCAACATTTCCGATCTCTTCGTGTATCCTTGCGATCATTTCTTCGGTTACGATACCCGTGCCGGAATACAATTCATATACGGTCTCCAAAAGTTCTTCCTCAGACCCCGACCTGACGAGACTGTACATCTGACCGTTTTCATCCGGAATGACCGTAAATACGGTTTCGACCTGCTTGATCAGCTTCAATGCAAGCGAATACCATACCGACATAGTGGATTTAAGCTCTCTCGCAGGTTCGATCACAGGGCATAGGACATAAAAACTCTCCCGGGTTCTTTCAAATTCACGGACCATCGGTTCATCCAGTCTTGCCGTCTGTTTCCAGTGCATATCCCGCAGTTTGTCACCCGGCACATATTCCCTTATCTGGCGTACTTCTCTTGAAGGCTCGCCGGTATATGAATTTTCTGCTTCTTCTTCCAGAGTTGCTTTACGGATATTTGAAATATCAACCTCTGTTTCCTCGGGTAATATCGATGTTTTGACTGTTTTGACACAGGGAATTTTCCAGGTTTTCATATGCAGCAGATCCGTAATTGCGATCATTTCGGTCTCAAGCTCGAATAAACCGGGAACAGGGGCATCAAAATTCAGATCGATCACCTTCCGGCTTTTTGGAGGTGCCGCAAATATCAGCTCGTTCTTCCCCCGGTTCGGAAAAAACCGGTTTTGATAGCTGAAAGTCAGCATACAGTTGAGCAGAGGGATAACACTTTCATTTACGATCTCCAGCCTGATCGTCATCTCATTTCCGGCCGTTACGCCCAGAGGAACAGGTATAAACCCGATCTTCAGTTTTTCTTTTGCCACCGAACACATAAGGATCGATAATACCGGCAGCATAAACATCAGCAAAAGAAGCGCTGTTAGCACCGGCTGGCGGTAAAACAGCGCTCCGAGCAATACGACCAGTACTGCCAGAATGTAAGTCACAATATATACAATATTCTTTTTCATCAGTTGACTTTCACAACCCTTACTTTTCCGATACACTGTTTGAGTGCCGTTTCGATATCCAATCCCGCTGCCTTGGCGCGAGGGTTCAGATGTACCCTGTGTCCGCATACACAGTAAAAGACATCCTGCACATCCTCGGGGATCACATATCCCCTGCCCGAAAGATATGCCCACGCCTTTGCCATTTTCATCAGGGCAATGCTACCACGGGGGCTTAAGCCAAGTGAAAATATATCTTCGTTGCGTGTTGCATCGGTCAGGGAAACAACATATTCGTAAATACTCTCATCGGTAAAATAATCTCTGACTTCTTCCTGTACCTTCAGGATTTCTTCGGCGTTCATGACAGGAGTTACCGTTGTCAGATCATACAGAGAATCTCCTTTCAGAACCGCAATTGCATTCTCCCTGTCCGGATATCCCATGGTCAGCGCAATCAGAAATCGGTCAAGCTGGGATTCGGGCAGACGCTGAGTTCCGGCCGAACCGTAGGGGTTCTCGGTGGCTATCACGAAGAAAGGTTCAGGGAGCTTGCGTGTCTGACCTTCAACCGTGGCCTGTCTTTCCTCCATTACCTCGAGCAGCGCAGATTGTGTTTTGGGCGAGGTACGGTTGATCTCATCCGCAAGAAACAGATTGGTATAAACACTACCCTCCTGAAACTTGAATTCACCGGTATTTCTGTCATAGAGCCTGAAGCCCAGCAGATCCGAGGGCATAACATCCGGAGTCAGCTGAACGCGCTTGTAATCGAGAGACAGTGCCTTTGAAAATGCGACCGCCAGCGTGGTCTTCCCTACTCCGGGAATATCCTCGAGCAATACATGCCCTCCGGCAAGGATCGCACACAGTATTTTCCTGATCACATCATCCTTGCCGTGGATGACCTTTTTAACTTCATTTATGACATCATCTGTCCTGCTCACAATCTGTTCCTCCATTGGGGCAAATGTTCCTGTCTGTCTGCCTGCCTGTACCGGTTTCTGTCTGCCTGCACCGGTCACTGCTTACCCGCAGATATCCCGGTCAGCCTGTCACCTTATAGTCCTGTGCTTCTACTGCTGCAGCAAGAACCGCTGTATCGACGTCCTTCGAAAGCGTAACAACAGCCGTTCCGTCCTTGTGGCTGGCTACTGCGCTTTCAACACCGTCAATTGCCTCAAGAGCCTTCTTAACCCTTGCCTCGCAATGCTCACACATCATTCCTTCAACCTTAAGTGTTTTTGTCATTTTCCCATCATCCTCCTTTTTGCTGATCCCACAAGTATCTTTTATAATATTGCCTGTCTGTTCCTGCCCTCCCCTTGAGGGGAGGGTGGCGCCGTCAGGCGCCGGGTGAGGTGTCCCTTTCTTCCCATACAACTTCACCAGATTCAGCCTCAACGCATTCATACAAACGAAGAAACTCGAAAGACTCATTGCCGCGGCACCGTACACCGGTTTCATCTCAAACCCGTACAGGCCCATAGCAAGCGGAATACAGATCAGATTGTAGAAAAATGCCCAGAACAGATTCTGATGTATGTTCCTGATAGTCGCTCTGGAAAGCCTTACTGCAGCCGCCGCGTCGGTCAGCCGGCTTTTGACCAGCACAATGTCCGCCGCATCTATTGCAACATCGGTTCCCGCACCTATTGCGATACCGCTGTCGGCCCTTACGAGCGCGGGAGCATCATTGATCCCGTCACCGACCATGGCTGTCCTGCCCTCACCCGAGAGCTTTCTGACAACTTCTTCCTTGCCGTCCGGCAATACTCCGGCCACAACCTCGTCAACTCCGGCCTTTGTGCCTATGGCTTCTGCGGTATTTTTGTTGTCGCCCGTCAGCATGATGACCTTAAGGCCCATTTCACGCATCTCGGCAATAGCCTGTGCCGAGTCTTCTTTGATCGTATCCGCAACTGCGATTATCCCGAGCAATTCCCGTTCATCCGCAAATATCAGCGGTGTCTTGCCTTCCTTTGAAAGCTTCTCAACATATCCCGCAAGTTTCTCCGCATCACCTTCCGTCTTACCTGCTTCCCCCGGCACATCCAGTATATACCCCGAATTGCCTCCGTATATTCTGCGGCCGTCGATCAAAGCACTGAGCCCTTTTCCGGGAAGCGACTGAAAATCAAGTGCTTCCTTTAATACAATACCCTTAGCCGTAGCATACGTGCATACGGCTTTTCCGAGCGGATGTTCACTCTTGCTCTCAAGTGAAGCCGCAAGGCAGAGTAAATCGTTTGTATTACCTGAAACAGCGGATGCTTCTGCCGGAATGATGTCCGTAACTTCCGGCTCGCCTTTTGTGATCGTACCGGTCTTATCAAGTGCGATTATCTTCGTCCGCCCCAGTCCTTCAAGGCTTGCCGCGGTTTTATATAATATTCCGTTCTTTGCGCCGACACCGTTTCCGACCATGATCGCAACCGGAGT
>JAGCZE010000028.1 GCA_017960415.1 Lachnospiraceae bacterium | reverse complement strand
TGCAGGTATTATATAATTCATTTATTCTGCCTGTCACAGTATCTACACATAAGGATCCGGTACTATCGCTGCCTTTTTCATTTGATCGATCCAGCCTAACCGGTCTTACCCTTTCATATATCGCCGATTCAAGGCGCCTGCATGCTTCACGGCGCATATCATTCAGCTGCGAGACCGGTATAAACAGACCGCCATCGATATCCGGCTCAACCGAAGCCACTTCAAATCCCGTATCGGTCAGCTTGCCAAGATGCTTACGTATGCTTTCTCCGGTCATAGGCGCTTTCATGGCTTTAGTCGCAGGATTCCCCACAACTTTTACAGTCAGTTCCGGATCGTCCGAAATATAACCGAATGTCAACAAGGTTTCCCGGTCTGCATGCGCTGTAAATGTAATATTTACAGGGATTTTTAGCGTCCCGTCAATATAAGTGTTCCTGATATTTTCGAGCAGCCTGTTACAGCGAGTCCTGTAAACAGTATCACCTTTAGCCGCACGGCTGTCCTTCATCGTAAGAGTCTTCAGAACTCCTCCTGCCGGACAATCCTGTGCTGTCGTAAATTCAAATATTTTCTTTTCACCGTGCCTTATCTCAAGCACATCATGATCGTATACCCTGCCCTCAGTCAATATTTGGGCTTCACGTCCGTTGGTCTTTTCCACTCTTCCTATCCGGGTACCGCTGTGGTTGGGGCGCAGCAATGACATCATATCCCGTCCGTTGTGGCAGAACAGATATCCTCTGTTAAATCCGCCCCTGTTGTACAGCTCGGCCAGAATATCCAGATCCCGGGTATCCGCCCGGTCAGCGGTTACAACGTCTGAAACACCGCAAAAAAATATCTCGCCTCCGTTGCCGCAAGCTTCATCTATCTTCTGCCTGTATACAGCCACAGTACCTGCGGTATATTCGGGGCTCTTCATACGTCCTTCGATCTTGAATGAATCTACGCCGATATCTATCAGCGCAGGAATATCCTCGATCAAGCACTGGTCTTTGGGCGAAAGCAGATATTTCCCACCTCCGGAAATTGTTCTGTTTATGCCATTGGCTAAACCGTCAGAAATCGTTCCTGCCCCGCCTAAACCGGCAAATCCGGCTTCATATTCCTTTCTGCAGGGCTGGGCGCATCTTCCGCGATTGCCGCTCCTGTCCCCGATATACGAGCTCATCAGGCACATTCCCGAATAACAGATACAAAGTGCTCCGTGTACAAAGACTTCTATTTCAAGATCGGTCCGGTCCCTGAAGCGTCTGAGTTCTTCAAGGGAAAGCTCTCTTGCCGGAACAACGCGTGTGACAGAAGGAATCTGCGAACGCAGGAATTCTGCCCCTTCCGCGGTCATGACCGAAGCCTGTGTACTGAGATGTATCGGAAGATCCGGGAATTTCGAACCTATGAACCTCATGACGCCCAAATCCTGTACGATCACGCCGTCGATACCCGCTTCATATGCTTTTGACATAAAATCATACAAGTCTGTATCGATCTCCTTCTGTTTCAGGAGTGTATTGACGGCAAGATACAGCTTCCGTCCGTAAAAATGGCAGTATCTGACCGCTTTTATCAGGCCCTCGTCATCGGGATTGTCCGCATATGCGCGTGCGCTGAAAAGGGCGCCGCCCATATACACGGCATCAGCGCCCGCATGAACGGCACCCTTCAATGATTCGAAAGAACCCGCCGGTGCAAGCAGTTCCACTTTTTTATCTCTTTGTACCACGCTCGGGAGTCCTTCTTTCTCTCTCTGCATTCAGTTCCGTCTCAAGCTTTACGTTCTTCTTCTGTTCTTCGACAATATCCTCGCGCAGCTTCTCGATCTCTTTATTGGTTTTCTCCAGCTTGTTGTTCAATGACATGATCTCATGCTTGAGCTGGAATATCTCGCTGCTCTTTGAGTCGCTGTCATTCTCCGAATCATCAAACCGTCTTTTTACCTTGAAATAATCATCCGCAAGATTGATCTCAAGCAGTATCGTACGCATCTCATTGTCAAGATTCCTGTAACAGTCCAGTGTACGCAGCTCGCTGATCTTGGTATTGATATATGCGGCAACCTTCTGAAGGTACTCTTCGCTCTCAAAGCCGGAAAGAGTGTATTTTTTGTTATTTATGAACACTTCCGTATCATTCCGCTTGTTCGCCATTTGAATACCTCCAAACTCTGAATATATGCCTGACCGGATCGTAAATAAGGCTCATTTTAGTAAGCCCGTACTAACGACCCGCTAACATTATAATAATACCATAATTGTGAAAATAGCGCAAGAGTCGCCGGTTAGTTACCGATAACGTCATTTATCGTGTCACATTTCCGCTCTGATTTCAGTTCTCCCCTGCCTGCATAACCCGCTTATAATCGTATCCTCTGTCGGGAACAGTGATAACAGGCTTCAGTTCAAAGAAGACCACACCGTTTTCTTTTACCGTGATCTCAAAGCATGCCTTGCCTGCGGCAAATTCAACCTTGCCCGTGGAAACCTTCGGAAAAGCGCCGCTCTTTATCAGCTCGGTCTCTTCCTTGCAGGGATGAGCGGGTTCACCTATATCATGCCAAATCTTCAACGGATTGCAGGTGTCTTCGTCAACAGTCTTAGTTATAAGCACAAACTCGGGTGCAGCCTCCCCGGCGCCCGTATCGGAAGATGTCTTTACAAGGATATCATTTACGGGAACCTGATATTCTTCGACAAAATCCCTGCCGGACCTCTTCAGTGACATATTCCAGGCAACACCCCTGTATGAACCGTCGGGAAGCTTCATTACAACAGTCGAATCATCCTTGAATACGCATTTTGCGCCTTCTGCTTTCATTTCCTTGAAGAAAACGAAGCTCCAGAACGTAGGCTTCGGAATACAGCCGTTTGCAACAAGTCCAAACCCTCCGTGGAACGGTGTAAACGGAACACCGCCCTCTTCGAAAATATCGCCGAATGTCCAGTAAGAATAAGCTACATTGTCATCGCCGAGCCTTGAGAGCTGATGCGCGATATATGCGGCATTCTGGTTTGTGTCATGCAGCGGGCAGTTCGGTATATAAGATGTATTAAATTCTGTAATATGTATCGGAAGTCCCTTGTATTCCTCATATTCATCGATGATCTCACGCGTCGAATGAAGATCCGGGAAGCCGTCATCCACATTTTCGGGATCCATGAGCTCAGCGTAGCCGTAATGTCCGGTTCTCTCAGGGAATGTAGTCGCATAATGATGTCTTGAAACATAATCGACCGCGATACTGTTCTCATGACAGAATTTCATGAACGCAGTGATCCAGGGCTTATCCGAGCCGCCGCAGACAGCGGGGCCGCCGACCTTGAATTCCTTATCGATCTCTTTTACAGCCTCAAAAGAAACCTTGAAGAGCTTAAAATACTCTTCCATATCGGCTTTATACCAGAAACCCGGAAGATTGGGCTCATTCCATACCTCGATCGGCCAGGTGATAACCTCATCCCTGCCGTAACGCGAGATCAGATGCTTCAGCGTCGCCTGGATCAGCTTTTTCCAGCTTTCATAATCCTTCGGAGGAGTCGTATTGCCCTTCCAGTAAAAGATCGTCTGCTCGCCGCTGGCAAGCTTGTAAGGCATGAAGCCGAGCTCAAGGTAAGGTCTGATGCCAACAGACAGATAGAAATCCATGACCATGTCAAGATAAGTAAAATTGTACTCAACAGGCGCATTCTTATCGAAAAAGCTCATATCCTGGTATATTGCCATATCGTCACAGAACAGTCCGTGGCCGCGGATATGCTTAAAGCCGATATATTTCTGCACAAATTTCAGCTGTTCCTGATATTCCTTCTGCAGTGCCAGCCCCATACGTCCGGTACCGATACAGCTGTCAACATGGTTATTGAAGAGGTATTCCTTATCATTGCTGATCTCAGCTATTCTTTTTTCCATCTTTTTACCTCCAAGATATCATAAAACTAATGCAAATCAAAAAATATACTGCCAATCTTGCCTTCCCTTTGATAAGATCACCCGTG
>JAGCZE010000302.1 GCA_017960415.1 Lachnospiraceae bacterium | reverse complement strand
GCAATGCTGATCGGAGACCATGCGAACCGTGCCGGAATCCCTTTGAGATTTGCCGCGAGCAAGGTGATAGAAGGGGATGAGATGATCATTTCAGCCCTCAAACTGGATGATAATGAGCTGGATATGATTGAACATATCGTAGTCCAGATGGAGAATGAGCGCGGGCTTGACCGCAGGGCTGCGATAGCGGATATGCGTTTCTCATTTATCCGTAAGGTTTGCGATGCAACGGTCAAGAAGCCGAAACACAGCAAGGAACGCGAAAGAAGCGAGAAGATAGACAGGATACTTACCGGCAAGTATACGGCAATACCCGCATTTATCATTATCATGGCACTAGTATTCTGGATGACCTTCAGTGTGATAGGAGCGGGGCTGCAGTTTGTTCTGGAGACGGGGATTGAAAAGCTGTCGGAAATCGTAGATGCAGGTCTTACAAATGCAGGTGTTAACGAAGTCCTGCACGGACTTATTATAGAAGGTATCTTTGCCGGTGTCGGAAGCGTTGTTTCATTCATGCCGATCATTGTAACATTGTTCTTCTTCCTTTCGCTGCTGGAAGACAGCGGATATATCGCAAGAGTGGCATTTGTTATGGACAAGCTTCTCCGTAAGATAGGCTTGTCGGGCCGTAGCATAGTTCCGATGCTGATAGGATTCGGCTGTACCGTGCCGGCCGTTATGTCCACCAGAACGCTTCCAAGCGAAAGAGACAGGAAGATGACGATCCTGCTGACACCGTTTATGAGCTGTACGGCCAAATTACCGATCTATGCCTTCTTTGTAAATGCGTTTTTTGAAGATTATAAAGGCCTGATCATGGTAGGGTTGTATCTGCTCGGAATCCTTGTGGGAATACTCGTTGCGTTCCTTTACAGAGGGACGGTTTTCAAAGGCGATGCGGTACCGTTTGTTATGGAGCTGCCGAACTACAGGATGCCCGGAGCAAAGAACGTAGCCCAGCTTCTCTGGGAGAAAGCCAAGGATTTCCTGCAGAGGGCGTTTTCTGTCATCATGATCGCAACGATCGTTGTCTGGCTGTTACAGAGTTTTGATATACATTTTAATCTGGTCGAGGACTCCAAAACAAGTATACTTGCTTCAATATCCGGCCTGATCGCTCCGCTTATGAAGCCAGCCGGACTCGGCGACTGGAGGATCTGCACAGCCCTGATCAGCGGCTTTATGGCCAAGGAGAGCGTCGTATCGACTCTGAAAGTCCTGTTCGAATCAAATGTACAGGCTGTTCTGTCATCCGCCACCGCAGCATCTCTACTGGTATTCTCACTGCTGTATACGCCCTGCGTAGCATCCATCGCAGCAATCCACCGCGAGATGGGTAAAAAATGGGCAATCGGAGTCGTACTATGGCAATGCTTCATAGCCTGGACCGCAGCGGTGATCGTAAGGCTGATCTGTAGTTTTTAATATAATATAATAGGGCTGTTGCAGTGCAACAGCCCTATTGGCATATGTAGGCGAAAATATCAATTTTTGAAGAAATCCCAGTTGCGGTCGTCTTCTTTGAAGCCTTTCTTCTTCAGGTGAAGCACGATCAGCTTCACGATCGCACCTGAAAAGATACTGATGGCGATAATGAGCCAGCCGCCGATGATATTCGATGCGAGCGAGTAACCGTCGCCGGCTCCGTAGATACCGCCGTTTTTGAACAGAGAAACAATATTCCAGATAAACAGCAGTGAAAGAACAACAGGAATGATGACCTTGATCGAAGGGTAGAACCATGCGACCGGCATCTTGAATTTCTCGGTATTTCTGTTGATCTCCTCAAGAACCTTGCTCGTCTTAAAGAACCATCCTACAGCGATCGCTTCGAGAATTCCCGTAAGTACGAGTGTGTAGCTGTTTATGAAATTATCTACTATATCAAGCCATGCAAGACCCGCGCCGGTGCAGAAGAAAATACCAATGATAAATTCGATAATGCACATGATGATCGTGGTCTTTTTCTTGTTCAGTTTGAATTTATCGGAAATAGCGGTGGTGGTTCCTTCAACGATCGAGAAAAGCGAATCGATCGCGAGAGTGATCAGGCAGAAATAAAATACAAAGGCAAAGATCGCATTTACGACAGGAACATTTGTCAGATTGACGATTGCCTGAGGATAAACGATAAATGCGGTTGAAATACCCGAAGCAGTCATATTGTCGAGCATTCCGGTACCTGCCATGGTTGAGAACATTACGATAGCTGCAAGCACGCTGATAAGCATATCGCTGACTGCGATAATGATCGTATCAACGGCAACATTGGCTTTATTATCCAGATATGATCCGTATGCGAACATGATCGCCATTGCTACAGACAAGGAATAGAATACCTGTCCTATGGCGTCTACCCAAAGTGTTGAATCGGAAAGAGCTGACCAGTCGGGAATGAAGAGCTTCGCAAGGCCTTCTCCGGCACCCGGCATAGTGATGCCGCGGATCGCGAGGATCACGAGACAGAGCACGGGGATTGAAACAGTGTATTTAACAACTTTTCCGACGCTCGCAGAACCGTTACGGATGCAGTAATAGCAGCTTCCCCAGGCAAGGATAAGGCATCCGAGAACCGGAAGCGAAATCGTATCGTATCCGGAAGTTGTTCCGGTGGTTTTGATAGTCGTAAGCCACAATGAGCTGGCCTGTGCAATACCGTCTTCGGCACCTGTAAAGCCTGCGAATTTATAACTCAGGAAGAACATCAGGATAACCCAGGCAAATACAACAGCATAGTATACCGAGATGAAAAGACCGTTTGATACCGCTATCCAGCCGATGTGCTCGGCTTTTTTGTTGATCGTTCGAAGTGTACCGGGTACACCCTGATGGATACGGCGTCCCATTGCGATCTCCATTGCAAGAAGGGGAATACCGAGTAAGAAAAGAGCGATCAGATAAACAAGCAGAAAAGCTCCGCCGCCATGTTTTGCCGCAAGACCGGGAAAACGCCAGGCGTTACCCAGGCCGACTGCCGAACCGACAGCAGCAAGAATAAATGTTGATCTTGAAGACCAATTATCACGTGCCATACTAACACCTTCCTTTTTCATAATTATTTAATATAAATATCATATTCAGCACCAATTAGCAATAAAATGATTAGAATTTAGAAAAATTTTATGGGGCCTGAGATAATCTTAAATAGTATCATAATAAAGTATTTGCACCGAAAGAAAGGTTGTGATAAAGTAGTATGTGTGTGTTAAAAATATGGGGTTGCTTTCAGAAGCGGTCCCTAAAAGGATTCGGAGGAATTGTATGGATTATGTGATCTGTACGGTGGGAAGTTATCTTGTCGGAACAATCAACCCATCGTACTTAATTGCTAAAATAAAGGGTTTTGATATCAGAAAATCCGGTTCCGGCAATGCAGGCGGGTCGAATGCGGTAATCACCATGGGCGGTAAGATAGGAGTCCTCTGTGCTCTGCTCGATATTCTCAAAGCTTATCTGGTCGTTACGCTTATGTCAAAGTATCTGCCTGATTCGGTTTATGTAAGATCGGCTTCATCAGTTGCGGTTATTTTAGGTCATATGTATCCGTTCTATATGGGATTCAAGGGCGGTAAAGGGCTTGCGTGCCTCGGTGGTTCGATTCTGGCCTATGACCCGATGCTGTTTGTCGTTATGTTGACTTTAGCTGTGGCAATAGCTCTGATAACCGACTATATCGTATTTGTTCCGCTTACGGTATCTGTTATATATCCGCTGATCTACTGTTATATGGATCACAAAGTGATCGGAACAAAACAGGCAGTCATAAGTACGCTGATCCTGTTCATCTCTACTTTATTTATGTGGATCAGGCACCGTGAAAACGTAAAAAGGATCAAAAACGGAACAGAAGCGCATTTGAGCTTCCTTTGGAAGAAGGATAAGGAGCTGGAGAGGATCAAGGATGCCGTCGATGCCAAGGGTGCTTCGGATGATCTGAGTGACCCTGAAAAATTAAATTACAAATAAATTGTTTGAAAGAAGTATTTTGATTATTCGAAGTGCGAAAAATATATTCAAATGAGAAAATATTTCTTTTTGGTAGTTTTTGATATCATTCAGAAGAGAAGTATAAAAGACAAATAGATACACTTCTACATGAGTAGTATGAAATTACATGTCACAAAATGTATCTGAGCAGTCTGTTAACTACATCTGTAGAAAGAAAAAATGAGTTTAAATATATGAGTATAAAATCAAAAAAAGCTGTCAACTGTGAGGATTGTATGTATTTTGAGTACGATGAAGAGTATCAGGAATATTATTGTACTCAGAGCTGCATGGATGAAGATGATCTGGCGCGGATGGCAGAGGATTCCAGATTTGTTTGTCCTTTTTATAGAACTGGAAATGAATATACAATTGTGAAAAAGCAGATCTGAAACTAAAATATATTTATTAAATCAAAATTTAATTAGGGTAAATTCTTATGAAAATGAAAAAAATTCATCTCGGACCGGCATGTTGTGCCGTTGATATGGGTGACGGAAGTGAACGCGGTCCTTATGTAGGACAGCAGTATATTCTGAACAAGCTTCACAGACCGCATAGGGCCATCAGCATCATGTATTGTTATTATCCGCTTGACGAGACCTGGCCGAAGAGAGCCCAGGACGCTTATGCAGATAAGGATGTGGCATTTGCCTGGGATTATCCTTATGACAATTATTTTCCTTATCTTGGAGGACTCAACGGCAGAACTGATGATGAGCCCTTTACCTGCATGCGTGATATCAGGAGCCACGGGCAGGAGGTTATTCTGACCCTGACTGTCGACCCCAATATTTCCGATGAACATATTATTGCGATTGCAAAGGATCTTCGTCCTTATGGCCGCATGATGCTGAGGATGAACCACGAATGCACAGGCAACTGGTTCTCATTCAACAAACGGGCAACTTATCAGCAGATTGCCGATTTCTTCGTCAGGTTCAAAAAGATCATGGCTGAATATGCGCCGAATGTCAGGATGATCCTGTGTGCCGGAGCTGTTATGTCTGCTGAAAAGCATGAACTTGAGATGGAGAAGGAATTCCATGAAGCAGGCGAGGTTGCGGACATCTGGTCCATCGACAGATATCTGGCTCTTAACTGGGGCTGGCCTTACGAGGTGGCCGAAAAGTTTAACAATCAGCATAAGCTTGAGGATACCAGATACAATTACGATATGACCAAGCTCAGTTATAAGCGTTATTGTGAGATATACGGAACGAGCAAGCCCTTTGTCATGTCAGAGATGAACGCCGACGGAGATGTGATCGGTCCCTACAGACAGGCATCCATAATGAAGGACTTCTATATGATGCTGAAGAATGATCCCGAGCGCTGGGCGAGTGCCATTACACTTTATCAGTTCAGGGATGACGGCAGGCTCGGACTTGAGTTTACCGATCCTTCCGATCCGAATGTCGGGATAGAATGGCCGCTGATGGATACATACAGGGAGATTATCAACGATCCGTTCTATTCTCCGGTGATAGAAGCAGGAGAGGATATAAAAGAAGAACTTTCTGACGAACCAGTTAAGTTAAGATGGGGCAGTTCGGAAGATTCCGACGGATTGTCTATAGAGCTTGAAATGGAAGATAATCCTGTATTTGCCGAATTGAATTTCCCCGGAACCCTCGTCGATGCCAACCTTATGCTGGAGATCAACGGTTACTGGTTCCATAAGGCTTCGGGAGCGAAATTCGTCGATCTTATGCCTGCGTTTTACAAGAAACCGCTGAAAGGCAAATGTACAATAGACCTGAATATCTTTGCTCCGCCCGCGGATGGTACAAATGATCCTGCGCAGGGCGAAGACTGGGATGAGAATTATTATTATACTATTAAAGAAATGCCTGATATCAGGCTCAGATTCGAACCGGTATTATAAAAAGCGATCCGGGTCACATGATCAACCTAAACGGTGATCGTGATCCGGATCGTTTTTTATGAGATCTACCGGAATTGAAGCCGGTTACTAAAATTTTATATGTTTCAGAGTAATATAAAAGATTTTACCTGTCGGCTTTAATCTGCATCAGCGCTGCATTGATAGACTTACGGTCGATCTTGCCGTCTGCGACCGTCTGGTCAAGCCAAAGTTCGAGATTCTTTACTGAAACCGCAACTGCATCCAGCTCACTTTTTATCTTCGCAAACTGTACATATTCGTCCTCGGTGATCTCTCCGTCGACGGTGATATCTACGAGATCCATCTTCTCGCGTTCAAACGCATTGAGGGAGCTTAAGATTTCAAGAACGATCTGGGAAAGATCTTTTAATTCAAGCTTGTCGGCATGAATCTGCCCTATGGGACATTCATGTGTACAATAATAATTGCGCAGCAGAGGATTCTTGTAGCATTCTGCCATTGTGATGATCTCATCGGGGTGGGGAAGAGACTTTCCGCTTTCTATCTTTTCAATACGGTCCGCCGAAACATATTCCATCAG
>JAGCZE010000301.1 GCA_017960415.1 Lachnospiraceae bacterium | reverse complement strand
GAGAGCCTCGTCATCTGAAATATCAAGCCAGTTTTTATTGGACTTGTGAAGCTCCCGCAGATAGTCGGGATTGGTAAACATCCTTTCTATTCTGGCAACGACCGCTTTCATATCAGACACATTTCTAAGCGTAGCATCTTCAAAAATATATTTCTGAATGCAATCCTTCAGCTGATCCATGTTCACGCGCTCGCTCAGGTAGCAGATGTCATAAACATCCTTGTATCTGGTATTTCTGACTCCGAACCTTACCATGGATTTGAGCTTTTCCGTAATCATCTGCGCCGGAGAGTTTATGAGAAGACTTACTGCATCCTCCTGGAATCCTACATCAAAAGCATATTCATCCTGTTCAATGGATAGGTCGTTATGTACGCCCAGATCCATTTTCAGGGATATGACGGTTCCTTCAGTATCAGTGACTGAAATGAAGATACGTTTTCCCCTGTAGTCCTGATGATTGAGTTCAATTATTTTCCCGTCAAGCTTTATGGTCAGCCCATCTATGCAGTTGAGCTTTTCAACAAATCTACGGATGGAATCATCGGATATGGAATACCTGATGAAATCCAGATCAAGATCCTGAGTGGCACGGCGGGCATTGCCGGAAATGCTACGCATGACAACACCGCCCTTTATTGTGGCATTTCTCGCCATACCGCTGTCTGATATGGCTTTTAGTATTATATCCTGTCCTAGCTTTGACTGGGCGTTCTGCTCGCTGTAGCCGGATGCCTTGATCTTTTCTGTTTCTTCGTACAGTTTCATTAGAGTACCTCCATCTGTATCATATGCATAAATTTTGAGCCGCTTTTGAACATGGCTGCATAATCCTCGACGATCCCGAAGTCCAGCTCGAAGGAAAGCTTGCGGTAGTTACCTATGATTTCTTTATAATAATCCATCGGTATTTTTGACTTAAACCGCATAAGCTCGATCAGCATACGCTCCCTGTCATATATGCGGATGCTGGAATTGTTGTATTGGATTTCCGTGATGCCGGCATCAAATATTTCATCTTTTAGGAAGGACTGTATGATGCGGGGATCCTTTATCCTTGTATCCGTTCGCTTGCTCGCAAGGTAATAATAATCCGGGATTACGTCAGTCAGGGAATGGTAGTAAAAAGCACTTCTCCCGGTGCATACCGTTTTAGGGTATTTTCTCATGATCACATCTATTTCTGAAGTATTCCTCTTGGTGGAGTAAATCCCCTTTTCTTTCATGAAGAGGGTTCCACTTCCGATTTCTTTTTTTATTTGATAGTCACTCCCATATTTATCCAGGCACTCCTGATAGGTCAAAAGCATGGGTTCACCTCCTTGTTGAAGTAATCGTTCACACAGCTGCTGACTCGTGTGTATGATCACTTTAATTATATCATTTTTTTTTACAAAAGCAAGAAAAAATAAAGTAATCATACACATGAATATATAACTGTGTGTATGATTACTTAAAAGTTAGCGAGGGTATAATTCATGCCTTCTCCGGTACCGGCTGTTTGATCAGTGCCAGCAGTTCTGCAGAGAAATCATGCTTTTCCGGCTTCCTGCTGACAAACGGCTTATAGGTGCCGCTTTGACGCATTTTGCGGCCGATATGACGGGCTGTCAGCACAGTCATTATCATATCGTCGGTATATGGCCTGCCGTAAGTATTTATAGCCTTGCCGCGTTTTGACAGGACCATAGAAGCAAGAGCTCCGTCATTGGTTATGACTATATCACCTGGCGCACAGTCGGATAGAATGCGGAAATCTGTCACATCAGCGCCTTTGTCTACGATATGCACCGTCGAATAATCCGACCTGATGTCATGAGATGTATCACAGTATATATGGGTTTTTATATTGTGTGTTCGCGCTATGGATTCTGCCCGCTTGATAACGGGGCAGGAATCGCCGTCTATCAGCATTTTCATAATGCCTCCTTTCTGCCGGCATGACCATGTTATTAATATCACTCCGTTGTACCTTTTAAGTTATCGGGAGTGGTGAATAACGGGGCAAATAACGGTTTGAGTTTGTTTGCGGCATCGATCGTCTGTGCTGAAGCAGCATATGCCAGGTATTCAAGTGCGTCTTCAGACAAGTAGACTATCTCGTCCCTGGTTAACACTTTGCAGAGAAAAACCAACCCCATAAGGGCGTCGTTCATATCTTTCATTTCATTATCCAGTGCTGTATCCATAAAAAGTCTCCTATTGTCATATAAGATCTACTATACTGCCGGATTGGCAGCTTCCCCGGGAAGATCGTCTGCTTCGTCCTCATCGATTTCCGAATCTTCCTGGTTTTCCATTTCTTCAAGTAAAGACACGACTTTTTCCCTGATTGCGTTGGTTGTGTCTGCAAGGAGATACAGTGCATCCTGTCGTTCATCATTACCCATTTCCAACGCTTCTTTACTGCCCATAGCCTCTATAAGGACAGCAACTCCGTGTAATTCGTGCATGGAAGTCTCGATGTCTTCAATCTCTGAAAAAAATATCATGTTGTGCTCCTCCGTTCGTTTCTTGTGACTTCGATCGTGATCTCGTCCCGGGATGCAGGCTGATTAAGGGCATCTGATCCCTGTGCCGCTATATAATCGGGTTTAAGGATGAAAAGCTCCTCGGCCGTTGTATGCAGCATCCGTGTCATTAGGAGACCGATTTCAAGAGTGGGACAGCTTTTATCGTTCTCGTAACGGCCGATGGTCTTACGGTCGATATTTAATGCCTTGGCGAGATCAATCTGCTGCATGTTCAGTTTTTTGCGGTATTCTTTTATCCTGTTATCTACCATTGTTAATCCCCTTTATGATCACAGATTTCCCTGAGGCTGATGGATAGCGGCAGGATCCTTTTCCATCCCATCATCCTTTCGGGATACTGTGAGCATAACACATTACAAGTCCAATAGTTTGGACTTTGAGGGTTAAATTTAGATTTAATTTAAGACCTTTCCAAAGACCATAAAGTCGTCATTTTCCTTGACTTTGCGGGGTGCGTATTTCTCGTTCAGGGACACGAGGACAGGTCCGTCCCCATGATCCTGCAGTTTCTTGCAGAATGCTTCTCCGTTCAGGTAGAAGATGCCGATTTCACCGTTGCTCAGTGTGCTCTGCTGGTGTACCCATACTATCTGTCTGTCTTTATAAAGCGGCTCCATACTGTCCCCTGTGATCTGCAGACCGTAGTCTGCGGTTCTCGGAACTTCCTCACCGACTTCTTTCCAAGTGTAGGAATCGCTCTGGAGGAAATTACCGGTTCCTGCAGAAACCCTTGTATCGAACAGCTTCAGCCTTCTGCGTACCGGTACGATCGAAACAGGTGCGGGATCGTCTTTTTCATATTGGTGGGAATTAACGAGAAGCTGGGTGTAATCCTTCAGCTTTTCCTTTCCTTCCATGTTGAGTTTTGTACTGATGTCGAATGGATTCTCTCCATAAAGCGCCTCATAAATATCCGGTATCCCGAAGATCCTGCACATTTCTACGAATGCCAAGATCCCCGGTTCAGAGACACCCTGCTCCCATCCGGAAATGGTCTTGTAGCTGATACTGATGCCGTTCTGTTCCAGTTTTTCGGCCAGCATGGACTGTGTCAGTTTCAGTTTCTTCCTGTTTTCAGATATTATGTTTCCGATATTTTGCATAAATCCCCCTTAACATACCCGATCGTTTGTTCGGGTTGGTGAATACAGATTAGCACACCCAAAAAAGAAATGCAAGCAAAATCCTAAAAATTAAGAATATGTCGCGGAAGTGTCTCTTTACATTCTGAAAAATATGATATCAACTACAGACACATCGAACGGATGTACGTCTGGCGAGGGGCCCACTTACCTTCCATAACCGGTATCCTGGAGATGTGATAAACAATATCGCGGTAGAAAATCAGCAACGAACGTAACATTTTTGGAGAAGTATTGGCGTAACAGGGGGGCAGATATGAGACTGAATATTGATCTGTAGAAAGCCTTACGGGGCATTTCTTTTGTAACTGTAATAACAACTCATCGACGGGTGACACTTTCCCTTTTCCCGCCGGGTGACAATGATTGATCGATCGCTTGGAGGCGTTTTTATGAAAGACAGGAAAGATAAAGTATGTTTTTGCTGCCCGGTATGTGGCAGATATCATGGAAAGATTGCAACATCGGATTCGGAATCGGAACTGATCTGCAGCAAATGTGGGACAGCTTTCGTATTGATCGTTAAGGGCGGCAGGGCCATGACATTTACTGATAAACGGAATACGAATCGCCACGCTGTGGCATGCACACATTAATACAAATTGAATAACTGAGGCACGGGTAGGTCATGTGAGGACGGTATAGCCAGTCGGGACAGCGCCCGCGACCAAGAGTTTGTCAGATAGACTGTACTTAACTAAGGATTATTATGAGTCCGGCAAAACAGAAGAAAGTATATACAGATAACTGTATTTACGGTTTTGTTTTGCCGGGCTTTTTTGCGTCTATAAATGTGTCCTTTCTTCT
>JAGCZE010000300.1 GCA_017960415.1 Lachnospiraceae bacterium | reverse complement strand
TTTAAACCGTTTAAGGTAGGAGATTATATCGAGGGCGCCGGAGCGGCCGGAACAGTAAGCGATATTACGGTAATGTACACAAAACTGATAACCGTCGACAATAAGGTAGTTGTCATTCCCAACGGCGCGCTGACCAACGCCAACGTGACCGATTATTCGACACTGCCGACCCGCAGGGTCGACCTGACCATCAGTACCGATTATCGCGATGATATAGACAAAGTCCGTAAGGTAATACTTGATGTTATTTTGAAAAATGAAATGGTCAAAATGGACCCGGCACCTTTCGTTAGACTTGTAAAACACAACGAAAGTTCACTGGACTATACGGTAAGAGTATGGACCGACACGATAAATTACTGGAATGTATATTTTGACTTGACCGAAGATATCAAGAAAGCATTTGACGAGAACGGAATATCGATCCCGTTCAAGCAGGTAGACGTAACCCTGAAGAATCCGCAGGATTTGGGTAATCCGTGAACTTTCTACTCACTCAACTTATATTAAAATATTAACAGTTGTGCCGGCGGTCGTGTGTCTGATACGCAAACCCTGACCTGCCGCCGGTACTTGGCGCTGGTATTTTCAGCGCCTAGGTACCGCTGCGAGCAGGTCGGAGTGCGAACGTGTTTGCGTACAGACACACGGGCGACGACACAACGTCACTAAGTCGGTAATGATAAATAATGAGAAATAATGCAGAAAGGAAAGATATATATGAGCGAATATTCACCTCGAGATATCGAGGGTAAATGGCAAAAATACTGGGAGGAGCATGAGACATTCAAGACGGATGTACACGACTTTTCGAAGCCGAAATTCTATGCACTCGACATGTTCCCCTATCCGTCGGGCGTAGGCCTTCATGCGGGACATCCCGAGGGCTATACCGCAACCGACATCGTATCAAGAATGAAGAGAATGCAGGGCTACAACGTA
Organism: Lachnospiraceae bacterium; assembly: GCA_017960415.1. Next base: position 6,897 of record JAGCZE010000300.1, on the reverse strand, counting down.
CTGCATCCGATGGGATATGACTCCTTCGGACTTCCGGCTGAGCAGTATGCGATCAATACCGGAAATCACCCCGAGGGATTTACACAGGAAAATATCAAGACATTTTCGAAGCAGTTAAAGGAGCTGGGATTCGATTATGACTGGTCCAAGATGGTGGCCACATCGGATCCGAAGTTCTATCATTGGACACAGTGGATCTTCAAACAGCTGTATCTGGCAGGATATGCACAGTATATCGATATGCCCGTCAACTGGTGCGAAGAGCTCGGAACTGTTCTGTCAAATGACGAAGTTATCGACGGCAAGTCCGAGCGCGGCGGCTTCCCTGTGGTACGTAAAAACATGAAGCAGTGGGTCATCAACCAGCCCGCATTTGCGGAGAAGCTGCTTGAAGGCCTGAATGAGATAGACTGGCCCGAGTCGACGAAGGATATGCAGCGCCACTGGATCGGCAAGTCCGAAGGCGTCGAGGTCAAGTTTGAGATCGTGGGCGGCGGCGAATTCTCGATATTTACGACATGTATCGAGACCATATACGGTATTACGTTCATGGTTCTGGCTCCCGACGGACAGCTGGTACAGGATCTGATGCCCAGGATCAAGAATCAGGACGAGGTTAAGGCCTATATCGAGGAGACCAAGAAGAAGAACGATATGGACCGTACCGAACTGAACAAGGGCAAGACCGGCTGCAGACTGGAAGGCGTAAAGTGCATCAATCCCGTAAACGGACGTGAAGCAGAGCTCTTTATCGGAGATTTCGTTCTGGCCAATTACGGAACAGGTGCTGTTATGGCGGTTCCTTCCCACGATCAGCGTGACTTTGAATACGCGATCGCACATAATATCGATATGCTGCAGGTTATCGAAGGCAGCGAGGCAATGGGCCATGTGGACGTTTCGGAGCATGCTTTCGAGAAGGGCGATTATCTCGGAAAAGGCTGCAAGCTCATCAATTCCGAAGAGTTTACGGGCCTGACCGTTGAAGAAGCCAAGGAAGCGATCACACAGAAGCTTGAGAAGCTGGGCGTTGCAAAGCGTACCGTGAATTATCACTTCCGTGAATGGATATTTGCGCGTCAGCGCTACTGGGGCGAACCCGTTCCGGTTGTACATACCGAAGACGGCCGGATCCATGTGCTCGATGACGATGAGCTGCCTCTGATCCTTCCCGAGCTGGAAGATTACAAGGGCAGGAACGGTAAGGCACCGCTTGAGAACGCCACAGAATGGAAGAAATACGACCATAACGGGATCAAGGGAACCCGTGAGACCTCAACCATGCCCGGTTCGGCAGGTTCGAGCTGGTATTTCTTAAGATATATCGATCCCGATAATGATAAGGAATTTGCGGATTACGAGCTCTTAAAGCACTGGATGCCCGTAGACCTCTATATCGGAGGACCCGAGCATGCGGTAGGGCATGTGATGTATTCAAGAAGTTGGAACCGTTTCCTGTACGACAAGGGCTTGAGTCCTGTCAAGGAGCCTTTCAAGAAGCTGGTTCACCAGGGCATGATCTTGGGTGAGAACGGCATCAAGATGGGCAAGCGCTTCCCCGAGTTCGTTGTCAATCCCAGTGATATCGTACGTGATTACGGCGCAGACACGCTCCGCCTGTACGAAATGTTCATGGGACCGCTTGAGGGATCGCAGCCCTGGAGTCCTCAGGGTGTTGCGTGTGCCAGAAGGTTCCTGAACCGCGTATGGAACTTCTTTACCGACCCGGAGAAGATCACTCCTGCAGTTGAGACCGGAAATGCAGGACAGGGCGCCGGCGCAGATGCAATAGACAAGGATCTTACCAAGGTTTATCACCAGACTGTAAAGAAGGTAACATCGGATTTCGAGGCACTCGGATTCAATACCGCGATCAGCCAGATGATGATCTTCGTAAATGCCGTATACAAGAAGGGTACCTGTCCGAAGGATTACGCCGAAGGACTGATCAAGATGCTCTCATGTATCTGCCCTCATATCGGAGAGGAAATCTGGCAGATACTCGGACACGACAAAACCATCGCATACGAGCCCTGGCCCGTATACAGCGAAGACCTTGCACGCGAGGACGAGATCGAGATCGCGATCCAGATCAACGGAAAGGTAAAATCAACCGTAAAGATCGGACGCGAGGAAGAAGAAGCATCAGTCAAGGAAAAGGTATGGGCTGACGAGAACATCAAGCGCATAACCGAAGGTAAGACTGTCGTAAAAGAAATATATGTAAAAGGCAGAATCTATACTATAGTAATTAAATAATCCGTAAAGACTGCCTAAAAACAGAAAAAACAGGATCCGCATTGATCTCGCGGATCCTGTTTTTTTCGTGGGGGTTAATCATTTAGTGCGACAGCCCCTAGGCAACCGTTTACCTCTTGAATACACTGATGATGCCGGTCAGCTCTTTTACGCGCTCACGACAGGCAGCAACTTCGTCTGCGGCACCGGTGGTTTCTCCAACCATATCGGTCGTCTTGCCGGCGATATCGGTAATACCGTTTGCGGAATCATCGATCGTCGAATTGATGCCGGAGATCGCATCGGCAATATGGTTAATATTGGTTGACAGGGCAGCGATACTCTGGTCGATCCTGTTCATGCTGTCATGGAAGGTCGAAGCGTCGCTGCGGTACTGATCGCTGACTTTGCTGAAGTTATCGTAATCTGTAAGAACATTGGTCTCAAGGAAACCGATCAGCTCACCGATACATTCGGACATCATATGTACCGCATCATTAACTTCTTCAACAATACCGGAAATATCCTTAACTGCCGAAGCAGACTGTGTAGCAAGGTTTCCGATCTCACCCGCAACTACCGAGAAGCCTCTTCCTGCTTCACCCGCACGAGCTGCCTCGATAGATGCGTTCAGCGCAAGAAGGCCGGTACGTGAGGAGATCGACATGATGGTTCCGGTCAGCTCATTGATCTTATCAACAGCCTTGGAAGCCTCAATTGCGGTTTCGGATTTCTGCTTAACCGACTCGTAGAGGCCGGTTGTCTTGGCGGAAGCCTGCTCGGTGGTACGTTTGAGCTCTCCGGCTCTGGCCATGATCTCGGTTGAAAGCTGGCTGCCTTCGTTGGCAAGAACCTTGATGGATTCCGCACCTTCCTGAATGCTTTCGGTATTGGAAGTAATGGAGTGAACCGAAGCAGAGGTTTCCTGCATATTTGCGGCCATTTCCTCGGAAGTTGCCGAGTTATCGGTACACAGGTCGTTAATATTCGATACAACACCGGTAAGCGTATCTACACTGCTGTTGACTCCGTCTCCGGCATTTTGTATGTTCCCGACCATGGTCGACAGGTTCTCGTTCATCCTGTTAACGGCACGTGACATAACACCGATCTCATCCTTACGAGCAGTAAGGCGGTCGATATTCTCATCTTTCGTGAGGTCAAAGCCGGCCGTGCGATTGATAACGGGAACAAGCGCTGTAAGAGCCTTCATGATAAGTGTCACTATAATATAACCGGCGATACTGCAAACAATAGCGGATATGACGGCGTCACGGATCATACGGCTCTTGAGGGCCTTGATCGGAGCGATAAATCTGTCATAATCGGCTGTAACTACTGCGATGACATTGTTTTTGGTCAAAGCGTAGCCGGCAAGCTTATCTGCTCCCTTGTATTCGTAAACGATCGATCCGGGCTCGACCTTTTCTCCGTTTGATAGTTTCTTTACGATTTCTGTGACTGCAGCGTTTTCAACAGGCTGTCCGATCTTGTCGGCATTGGGATGCCACAGCATCGTGCCGTCTGAAGAAACCATGTAAGCATAAGAACCTTCAACATTAGCGATATCAAGGTCTCCTAGCAGATGAACATAATCGATCTAGACGAATTTATCAGAATCGGCTGTCACGAGCACAATATTTCCATCTTTAGTAAATGCGTAACCCGCTACCTTCAGAGCACCCTTGTATTCGTAAATGACTGATCCGTCCTCAACCTTTTTGCCTGCGGCAAGGTCTGCAACGATACCCTTTACAGCAGCATTTTCAACAGGCTGACCGATCTTGCTTGCGGTGGGATGCCACAGCATCGTGCCGTCGGGGCTGACCATGTACGCGTAAGAGCCTTCAACGCCGCTGATCTCGATACCGCCGAGCAGTTCATCGTAATCGACTTTCATGAAAGCGTCATAATCTGCGGTAACAAGAAGGATGTTGCCCTCTGAAGTGAACGAAAATCCGGCGATCTTCTGTGCGCCTTTATATTCGTAGATAACCGCTCCGTCTTCAACTGTCTTGCCTGCGGCAAGGTCTGCAACAATACCCTTTACAGCAGCATTTTCAACCGGCTGACCGATCTTGCTTGCGGTGGGGTGCCACAGCATCGTACCGTCGGGACTTACCATGTAGGCGTAGGAACCGGGAACGCCGCTGATCTCGATATTTCCGATCAGTGAATCATAATCGATCTTGACGAAATTTGTATAATCGGCAGTTACAAGAACGATATTTCCGGAACGGGTAAATGCATAACCCGCAAGTTTGTAGGAACCTTTATAATCATAGAGGACTGCACCGTTTTCAACTTTTTTGCCGGCAGCAAGGTCGGCTACGATAGCCTTAACTGCAGCGTTTTCAACAGGCTGTCCGATCTTTTCGGGAGTGGGATGCCAGAGCATGGTGCCGGTGGGGCTAACCATGTAAGCATAAGAACCGTCGACATATTTGATATGAACGTTATTCAGAACACTTCCGATCCTTGCGGAATCCGATGCTCCCAGATCGCTCAGAAGGTCGATGCTCAATACGGTTTCTTCGGCAAGGTTCTGTGCGTGATGCATGTAGACCGTCTCACTTGAGGAAATTGATGAATTGATGCCGACTACCGCTTCTTCGGCCAGATTCTTGGCGTAATTGAGATATACGTCTTCTCCGAAGTCTTTCAGTGAATTAATGGAAACCGCGGCTTCCTTCGCGAGGTTAAAAGCATAATTGCTGTATGTGCCTTCGCTGGAATCGGTTGCGAAATCAATACCTACGGCGGCTTCTTCGGCCAGGTTCATGGCGTAAGTGCCGTAAGTTGTTTCCATCGTTTCTGTTGTATCATTGACCGAAACGATGATCAGGATTGCCATCGGAATAACGACCGCTCCGATGATCAACCAGGTGATCTTGGTACTCAAACGGTGTAGGAATCCGACTTCTGAGTTTTCTGAATTGCTTTGACTGTTAACAGGTTTCATAAAAACACCCCTTCCAATAAGTTATATAGCTTGCTGTGAGAATATTATTCTCGTTGTACCCCAATTTCTATTATAATACTATATAAAAAATATTACAATATCGAATATCATGATAAAAGATACGATTTTTATGTAATTGATTCACAAATGAGAAATCGAAGTACAACACAAATGCAAGAAGATGGGAGTGAATAGTAATGATGTGACCTAAGAAAAGCTTAAAAAACCCAATAAATCCTTTACACTGTAAGTCCTTTGTGATAGAATATCTTTAAATTTTTTCCGGACAATATGAGGAGATGATGTTATGGATTTGATCACTATCAGGGAAATATTCAGAAACAGAGAAAAGTACATCGGTACTGAGATAAGTATCGGAGGATGGGTACGCTCGATCCGCGATTCCAAGACTTTCGGCTTTATTGTCGTAAATGACGGAACATTTTTCGAAACACTTCAGGTGGTTTTCGGGGATAAGCTTGCGAACTTCGACGATATCTGCAGGCTGAACGTAGGTTCTGCGATCATCGTAAGGGGACAACTCGTGGCAACTCCCGAGGCGAAGCAGCCTTTCGAGATCCAGGCTGAAGAGGTTCAGATCGAAGGGACTTCGACACCTGATTATCCGCTTCAGAAGAAGCGTCATTCGCTTGAGTTCTTACGTACGATCACTCATTTGAGACCTCGTACCAACACATTCCAGGCAGTATTCAGAGTTCGTTCGCTGATCGCGCATGCGATCCACTGCTTCTTCCAGGAGAGGGATTTTGTGTATGTTCATACACCCCTGATCACAGGAAGCGACTGTGAGGGCACCGGTGAGATGTTCCAGGTTACAACACTGGATCTGAACGATATTCCCCGCACCGAGCAGGGAGACATCGATTATACGAAGGACTTCTTCGGCAAGCCCACCAACCTGACCGTCAGCGGCCAGCTCAACGGTGAGACCTTTGCCTGTGCGTTCCGTAATATTTATACATTCGGACCCACATTCCGCGCAGAGAACTCAAACACCACACGTCATGCAGCAGAGTTCTGGATGATCGAGCCCGAGATCGCGTTTGCGGATCTTGAGGATGATATGGTGCTTGCAGAGAGCATGATCAAATATATCATCAATTACGTTCTTGAACATGCACCCGAGGAGATGGCGTTCTTCAACCAGTTTGTTGATACCGGCCTTCTCGAGCGTCTTGAGAATGTAAGGACTTCGGAGTTCGGACGCATTACATATACCGACGCGATCAAGCTGCTCGAGCAGCATAATGACCGGTTCGATTATAAGGTATTCTGGGGCTGCGATCTGCAGACAGAGCACGAGAGATTCCTTACGGAGCAGATATTCAAGAAGCCCGTATTTGTTACCGATTATCCGAAGGAGATCAAGGCGTTCTACATGAAGCTCAATCCCGACGGCAAGACCGTTGCGGCTGTTGACTGCCTGGTTCCCGGCATCGGCGAGATCATTGGCGGCAGCCAGCGTGAGGATGATTATGACACGCTGCTCACCCGCATGAATGAGCTCGGCCTTAAGGAAGAAGACTACCGCTTCTATCTTGACCTTCGTAAACACGGTTCGGTTCGTCATGCCGGCTTCGGACTCGGATTCGAGCGCTGCGTAATGTATCTTACCGGAATGGGCAACATCCGTGATGTGCTTCCTTTCCCCAGAACGGTCAACAACTGCGAACTTT
>JAGCZE010000299.1 GCA_017960415.1 Lachnospiraceae bacterium | reverse complement strand
TTCTCTTTTACCTTTTCTTCCAGATAATTCAATGCAAGAAAATAATTGCGCACTTCCTGTTCCGGCTTTAGGAAATGCTTTCTTTCATCCCGCTCTATTACTTCATCAACCTGCTTTTCAGAGAGGGGATTACCTTCTATCTTATTTGAAGCATATGAACTCTTTTTCTTTGAATTCTTCCGCAGTCTGCTTGATACAGACCTTGGTAGTTTTACGGAAGAAACCTTGTATCTGTTTTTTTCTATTTCGGTTACATATTTTAATATCTCATTTGTCAGAACCACTTTAATCATCTTAATTCACCTCGATGATATTATAGCAGAACGTCCTTTGAAATTCCATTAAATTTTCACTATTTTTTCACTATTTTCCATTATCCCCTTAGTCAATAAAACTGAAAGTTAATCCTTACTCATTCATCTTTCAGATTAACGACTATCATCGGACGTACACCGTTGACATCATTCCACAACGGGTCACCTCCGAAACTGACCGCTCCGTAATTGCCTACTGCTGCAAAGTAGATATTGAGGCTCCAGCATCCGGACAAATCATACCCCTTAGAGCGCAGCCACCAGAACTGGCAGGCAAGTTCACCGGAAGTGGTCATCGCATCTTCCGCAGGATCTTCCGGGTCGTATCCCCACACACCTTTTTCAAGTGCGTAAGCGGTAGCGGCACACCGTCTTTCAATATCGTTTACACTTTCATCATAATTAAATCCGTAATCCGGATTCAGCATATCAACAGCACTCGGAAGAAATACTTTATCTTCGGTATCATTGCCGTTGTCGCTGTTAAAATACCTGTCGTCCGAGTTCTTCAGCTTTGTCAGCTTTATCCGTTTCTGCTCATCCTTACTGAATGCGGTGTTGTAAAAATCATCATTAAGCCACCTGCGCAGCGAACTCATTTCCCAGTATACCGTTTCATACTTATCCTGCTCTTCTGATGTGGCAAACGGCTGACAGTCAAGTACATATTTACTCAGAAGAGTCATCTCGGATCCTGTTTTGGACAGAACATACCATTCGATAGGCTCGGCGCCGTTTTCAGGATTGTTGTCCTGTTCATATGAGCCAAAGGTTATCGTCTCACGCTCTACAGCAGGCGCCGGTGTTTCCGGCAGCATTGCTTTTATCTTCTCACCTTTAACGGTTATCAGACTGTCCTTGTCGGCAGATTTAAGTGCAGCAAGATCGATCACCAACGCAGGCCTTATACCGAGATTCGATTTTGTCAGAGTGACCTCTTCTCCGTCATCCTCGCAATAATGACCGGTCGGATATTCATGCTTATATCCCGAAAAATAACATCTTATACCGTCACAAACATCGCCACCGCAGCTTATAGCCGAAAACTTTCCTTTATTACCGGTACGCAGCCACCAGAAGCATGCATCTCTGTGTGCCGGGAAAGAATAAGAATAGCTGCATATCCAAACCGGGAACTTATGCGAGACGGTGCCTATGCGGGCGAGTTTGGATGATAAACCGTAGTCCTCATTCGTCACTTCGTCTTTAGACAGCAGAAAAACCTTGTCCGTGGTCTTCACATCCTTAAGCTCTGTAGATGTGATGAATCCGGCCTGTTCACTGTCAAATGCGGTATTTATGAAGGTGCTGTTCAGCCATTTTCTCAGGCTGCTTTTTTTCCAGGTTACTTTCTTGCTGTATGAGCCGTTCATATTGTCAGCGGCGATCACATGTCTGCTCAGCAGGAAGAGTTTTGAATCCTCATTTGAAAGGACGATCCATTCGAGCGGCTCTTTGCAGTCTTTATCCTCGTCCTGCTCCCAGGCACCGAATTGAACCACGTCGCCGGTTTTAACCTCGCCGATATCGGGAATCCCGGTATTTTCCAGGGTAATATCACGAACATTGCTGTACTCGCCCTTAACAGTCTTGCCGTTGTATTTCAGATATCCTCTGACTTTAAAGGAATATGTGCCTTCCTTCAGATTTTTGACGGTATAGGACTGAATAAACCGGCCTTCTTCTTTTAAAGTCTTGATTTTCTTAAATTTCTTGGCTCCGGGCGCCTTCATAATGATCTCATACCCGGAAGTGTATTCGTTTCTGGATATGATGATATTGACCGACGTAATGTCATTGCAGGTTTCAAGAGTGATCGCCGGCTTGCCGGGCTTGGAAGATTCGGTTATCCTGAATCCTGAAGGAAAGCCTTCCCATTCGTCTTCTTCCTCGGCGTATGCAGGCTGATATGATGACAACATGCATAAAACCAGTATTACCGATAATATGGTCGCCAACATTTTATTAAATGATATCCTGTTCATTAATGATCTCTTTCGTTTTCTCAGTATTTTCCTTCGAATACGGCCTTCTCATCCGCAATACATTTTCCGGTCACACCTACCAGTTCTTTGGCCTTGTCGCCAAGCTCGACCACGATCGCGGGACGAACTCCGAAACCTTTTACGTAAAACTTCTCGTCACCGTCCGCATCATAATGCTGGGAAAAATACTTCGATCCGTAGTAGGTGGTATGATTATATCCGCCTCTTTCGCTGATGAACTGGAAATCGCCGGCGTACTCGGGCTTATCCGATATTGACCGGGTTGCCGTTCTGAGCCACCAGTAGCAGGCGTACTGGCCGCTGTATGCATAATGAAAGTTGTTGTCAAGATAGCCCTGACAGGTTGTAACATATTCCTTTTTTCCATCGCCGTCCCTGTCGCCTTCCGACTGGGCATACACGGTTGCACCGCATCTGCGGTCCATTTTGTCGCCTAAGCCGTATTCCGCACTCGTTGCCTCAGCCTGAGACAGCAGGAAGACCTTATCGGTCGTACCGACATCCTCAAGCTCCGTTTCGGCGATAATGCCTGCCTGAGCCTCATTGAATGCGTTATTGAGGAAATAATCGTTCAGCCATTTTCTCAGATAACTGTTCTCATATGTTATCTTCTCATCCGTCTGGGGATTGATCTTGCCGGCATCGAGCACATTCTTCGCCAGAAGGAACAGCTTCGAGCCGTCATTTGAAAGAACTATCCACTCAACGGTCTCCTTACCGTTCTCCTTATTGTTGTCCTGCTCGTACGCGCCTAAAGCCACGATGTCGCCGGTAGTAACGTCGGCAAGATCCTTCTTATCGTACTTTATCGTAACGGATTTCACTTTACTGAATTTGCCTTCATGCCATTCGTGCCCGTCATCAAACTCGCCCTGTACTTTAAAGGAATATTTGCCTTCCTGAGATATCCTTACCACATAAGTACGCTTTTTATTGCCGCTTTTGTCATAGTAATCTATCTGCTGATAATCCTTATCTCCGGGTCCTTTCATATAAATCCCGTATCCATCGGTATTCTTTGTTTTTTTGATCGTAATAACCACAGCGCTTCCATTTGCGACACTCTTAACCGTGATCTTGGGTTTGCCCGGCGTTACTGATGCCGAGGCACGTCCCGGGATCGGAAGCACGGTTATGATCATAACTGCCAAAATAACCGCTGCAAAGATTCTCCTGATGATCGATCTGCTCATAATGTTCACCTTGATTTACACCTTTCCTGATTAATTCGTCCGGCGCCGTTTGCCACCGGCGTCGGCGGATATACCATTTGCTATTATAAGCATAACTCTCACGGTTTGATTTTACAAGTGTCTAAAGGTTACCTATTGGGAAATAAAAAGAACAGGCCTGCGCACCTGTTCTTTTTTGATCCCGAAAATCCGGGGTTACAGACGTTTGATCCTTTCTATCGCCTCTATCGTGTTCTCGCGGTTTCCGAACGCCGTAAGTCTGAAATAGTGCTCTCCGTGCGGCCCGAAGCCCGAGCCGGGCGTACCTACGACTCCCGCTTTTTCAAGCAGATAGTCGAAAAACTGCCAGCCGGTCATATCATCGGGCGTCTTAAGCCAGATATACGGAGCGTTCTTTCCGCCCGAAACTTCGTATCCGGCTGCCGCAAGACCATCCAGGATGATCCCGGCGTTCTGCATGTAATATGCGATCTGTTCCCTGACCTGTTTGCGGCCGTTTTCGGAATATACGGCTTCGCCGGCTTTCTGTACGATATAGGGAGCTCCGTTGTATTTTGTTCCGTGTCTTCCCGCCCACAGCGGCCACAGCGCCTCGCCGCCGGCCTTAAGTTCTTTCGGGATCACCGTGAATCCGAGTCTGAGTCCCGTAAATCCTGCCGTTTTTGAAAATGATCTGAATTCGATGGCGCCTCCTTTTGCACCGTT
>JAGCZE010000298.1 GCA_017960415.1 Lachnospiraceae bacterium | reverse complement strand
TTATAAGTGATATTTCAGATAATGTGCCATCGGAAGTGCGACACGTTTCAGTGGAAACAGATTGTTGGAAAAGTCGTAGCAAAGCAGATGTTGATCGAAGTAATTGAAAAGGAGCACAAATATGCGGGTAGGAACCGGATACGACGTACACAGGCTCGAGGAGGGCTACAGACTGATCATCGGCGGAGTTGAGATACCTTATGAGAAGGGACTGAAGGGCCACTCCGATGCCGATGTGCTGGTTCATGCGATCATGGACGCGATGCTCGGAGCGGCATCGCTCGGTGATATCGGCAAGCTCTTTCCCGATAATGATCCGGCCTATGCGGGGATTTCAAGCCTTATCCTGCTGCAGAAGGTTGGGGAGCGCATAGCACAGAAGCTTTACTACGTCGGCAATATCGATGCCACGATCATTGCCCAGCGGCCGAAGATGGCTCCGCATATTGAAAAAATGCGTGAGAATATCGCCAAAACTCTTAAGATCGATGTCGATCAGGTCAATATAAAGGCTACCACCGAAGAAGGCCTCGGATTCACCGGTGAGGGTCTCGGCATTGCCGCACAGGCAGTATGCCTGCTTGAAAATGCAGCCGACGCAACGTTCTTGCCCGGGGCGGGCTGCGGTGCTTGCGGGATGACATGCCCGGGGAGGCCTTGACATAATTTATGAAGCCGGAGACAGATGGGCACATTGACCGCAAATAAAGAAATCCGCAAATGAGTCAAAAGAATGGAGGGGATCAGAATGACCGGTGTACTTGGTGTATTTGGTATCCTGCTCCATTGGACATGGGGGATCGTGCAGAACATCGCCGGGCTTGCGGTTTTTCTTGTAAATATCCGCAGGAAGCATTATATCTACAGAAAATGTGTCGTGACCGAATGGAACAGCCCCGATTCAAGCATGGGTCTCGGAATGTTCATTTTCCTGGGCAAATGCGATGTGAACGATCCTGCGGTACTTGCCCATGAATACGGGCATACGATGCAGTCAATGATACTCGGACCTTTCTATTTATTTGCGATCGCTTTTCCCTCATTGTTCTGGGCCAATTCGCGCCGTATGCAGGACCGCAGGAGAGCGCGCAATATCAGCTATTACCGATTTTATCCCGAACGCTGGGCCAATCATATTGCAAGACGGCGGACCGGGATTTGTCCGGAGATGACCGAAGGGGAAGATCATAAGCCTTAACTTTCTTGCGGGGGATGTCGGATATTGTCAACATCGCGAAAAAGGCTAAAGAATAACTTCACATCCCATGAAAAATATGGTATACTCTAAGTTGCAATTTCTATATTATACATAAGGAGGGGTTTACTTATGGCAATACCTACACCACATAACGCTGCGAATAAAGAAGATATCGCAAGAACCGTGCTTATGCCCGGAGATCCTTTGAGAGCAAAATTTATCGCCGATACATTTCTTGAGGATGTAAAGTGCTTCAATACAGTACGCAACATGCTCGGCTTTACCGGTACATACAAGGGCAAGACCGTTTCGGTTATGGGTCACGGAATGGGAATGCCTTCGGTAGGCATCTATACTTATGAGCTGTTCAATTTCTATGATGTTGAGAATATCATCAGAATAGGCTCGTTCGGCGGTTACAACGATCAGCTTGAGCTCGGCGATCTGGTTATTGCTGAAGGCGCATGCACCGATTCAAATTATGCGGCTACTTTCTGCCTTCCCGGAACATATGCTCCCATCGCGGATTTCGGACTTCTGCGCAAGGCTGTTGAAACAGCTGAGGCAAAGGGCATTAAGTATGTTGTCGGCAATGTTGTATCTTCCGATGTCTTCTACGGTGACAACCCCACAGCCAATGACAGTTGGAAGAAGATGGGCGTGCTCGGTGTTGAAATGGAGGCTGCGGCCCTCTACATGAATGCCGCAAGAGCAGGAAAGAAGGCTTTGTGTATGCTTTCGTGTTCGGATCATATCTATAAGGGTATCGCGCTTTCGGCTGAGGACAGGCAGACTACCTTCCGTAGCATGATGGAAGTAGCGCTTGAGATTGCCTGATATGCATATCATACCGATAGATCCGTTTTACGTTGTTTGCATTTTTTGCCGGAAGCCTGCGGCTTCCGGCATTTTTCGACTTTTGACAATTGTTGTCAGACATTCGGAAAACCTTGATCATTTTTTACATGATTGTAAAAATTCCGGTTTTTCAAAATTGAGATAATCATTACTTTTTATAGGAAACAGGGAGAGATTAGTCTGTTTGGGGCTTTTATAATCAATCAAAAAAATTATGGATAAAAATCAAAAATTACCCGGGCAGGTGCTGAAGCTCCTGTCTGACAATTCTATAACACCGGACAGCATCATTGCTGTTTCGGCATCCGATATGAATACGGAGTGCGAGTATGCTGACGGCTACGTGGTCCTGACTGCGAGCCGGCTGGCAGTTATCACTTCTCCGGCGGATGCCGCGGAGGTGCATTCGTACAAGGGATATATTTCCAAAAACACTATTTCCGAAAAACCGAAGGACTGGGCGATCCGGCTGTATGACACGGAGAAGATCGAAAGACTTGTCTGTGAGCCGCTGGTAGCATGTTCGCTGCTGGTTGCTGTTATGAAGGATGTGAGCCTTCGCCTGACCGCATTTTCGAACCTGCACCGAGAGAGCATGCACAGGCTGACCAGAAGCTTTGACCGCCTCAAGAATCCGGAACAGGACAAGATTTTCATTCCCGACGAAGAGGATAACGATTTTTGCCCGATCTGCGGCATGATGTATCCGAACAAGAACCGCAAGATCTGTCCGAAGTGCATGGACCGCAAGTCGGTATTTGTAAGGACTCTCGGATATTTCAAGCCTTATGCGGGGTATATTGCGGTCATGCTGTTCTGCTATATCGCGATGGCGCTTATGAACCTGGTTTGGCCGTATCTGAACGGAACCGTCCTCTACGACTATGTTCTTGCAAAAAATCCTGAATTTCTGGCACGCCTCGGGATCGAGGACGGCAGATACGTTACCGCCTTGATTGTTGTTGTCGGCGGAATGCTGGTGGCAAGGCTTGTATTGCTGGGCTTTCAGATGCTGCAGGGCGTGCTGACAGCCAGGATTGTTACTGGCGTGGTGCGCGACATCAAGAAGAGCATTTTCGCAAATATGGGCAAGCTTTCCATCAGCTTCTTCAGATCACGTCAGACCGGAAGCCTTATGACAAGAGCATTGAGCGACGCGGAACGTGTGACGGGCTTCTTTATTGACGGAATGCCCTACATTTTCATTAACGGAATGCTTACTATTGCTACGATCGTCGTAATGTTTACGATCAAATGGCAGATGGCGCTGATCGCGATAGTCATGATCCCGGCGGCGATCCTGATCGGATATTATCTGAGACCGAGGCTCTGGAGCATGTACGGTCACAGGCACAGAAGCGAGAGATCGGTCAATTCCCAGGTTAACGACAACCTGACCGGTGCGAGGGTTGTAAAGGCCTTCGGCCAGGAAAAGCGTGAGATCGACCGTTTCAGGCACAACAATGAGCGTCTGCGCGATTCCGAGATGGCTATCGTTACATTTCAGAATTATTTCAGACTCATCTACGGCGGAACATTCCAGATCCTGAATATTCTGGTGTGGATGGTCGGTGTTTATTTCATCCTTGTCAGAAATGAAATGGAGCTCGGTATCCTGATCACCTTTACGGGCTATGTCGGGCAGCTGCAGGGACCGATCAATTTCTTCTCGCATATTTTCCATTGGTGGGCAGACAGCATGAACAGCGCGCAGCGCATTTTCGAAATACTCGATGCGCTGCCTGAGGTCAAGGAAAGTGATGATCCCTTAAGGCTCATGAATCCCAAGGGACATATTAAGCTGAAGAATGTCAGCTTTGGATATGAGATCAACAAGCCTGTGCTGAAGGATATCTCCCTCGATATCCCGGCGGGCACGATGCTGGGAATCGTCGGAAGATCCGGTGCGGGCAAGACAACGCTCGTTAACCTGATCTCGAGACTGTATGATGTCAATGAAGGCGAGATCATGTTTGACGGTGTCAATATCAGGGATATCTCGTTCAAGGACCTGAGACGCAATGTTGCGATGGTCTCGCAGGAAACATATATTTTCATGGGCACGGTTGCGGAGAATATCGCTTATGCCGACAGGAGCGCTTCCCGCGAGGATATCGTGAAAGCCGCAAAGCTTGCCAGCGCACATGAGTTTATCATGAAAATGCCGGACGGATACGATACGATGATCGGTTCATCGGGCAGGGAGCTCTCAGGCGGCGAGAAACAGAGGATTTCGATCGCAAGGGCGATCCTGGCGAATCCGAAGGTGCTGATACTTGACGAGGCAACCGCTTCGGTGGATACCGAGACCGAACGGGCAATACAGCAGTCGATACATTATCTGGTAAAGGGCAGGACGACGATTTCGATCGCACACAGGCTTTCGACCCTGAGAGATGCGGATTTCCTGGTGGTAATAGACCATGGTGAGATCACCGAGCGCGGAACCGCGGACGAGCTTGCGGCGCTCAAAGGAACGTATTACAAGCTGATGGAGCTGCAGACGAAGGCACTGGCGATGCGAGGGATTGAGTAAAGACACCTCATCCGCAGGGTCAGCTTTGCTGACCTAAGCACCATCCCCCTCAAGGGGAAGGCAATCAGGTGTGGATAGAGTAGGAGGAGAAAGTAATGCACGGAGGAAGAGGTTTCGGCGGCGAGGAGAAGGAATTCGACCTTGAAGCCATGGAAAAAGAGACCGAAGAGATGCTTAAAGTCAGGTATCTCAATTCGGAGAATGCAGAGTTTAACCGTACGGAAGGCGGATTTGTGAGCTTGAAGACCGGTGATGAGAATTATGACCGTGTTCATGTTGTAAGGATGTTCCCGTTTACGGATCCGCAGCACTACATTTCCATCAGGACACCTGCTGAGAATTCCCAGGAGATCGGCATTATCAGGGACATGAATGATGTGAAGCCCGATGTGCGGCAGATGCTTGAGGAACAGATGAACCTGAGGTATTTTACGCCGATCATCACGAAGATCATCAATATTAAGGATGAGTACGGTTACGCGTATTTTGATGTGGTTACCGACAGGGGAGCCTGCAGGTTCACGATCAATATCGGCGGAAGCTCTGTGGTACATTTGAGCGACACAAGGATCCTGATCTCGGATATCGATGAGAACAGGTTTGAGATACCCGATATTATGAAGCTTTCGATAGGGGAGAGGAAAAAGCTGGACCTTTTCCTGTAAAGCTAAGATTTAAAGAGGATAGGTATGATCTTAAAATATGATATAGAAAAGAGCCTGGTCGACAAATTGGGACTTGAACCGGGCGAAGAGTTTTTTTACTGCGTTCCTTACGATATTGACGATGATGGC
>JAGCZE010000297.1 GCA_017960415.1 Lachnospiraceae bacterium | reverse complement strand
TCACAAACCTCGAGATACAGCCCTATGTGGCTACTATGTCGGGTATTGTAGAGTCACTTGATAAATATTACGGACAGAAGTCCAATACCGAAGACCTTGAGAAGTTCGCTAAGGAGAAAGGTCTTGTATCCGACGAAGATACTTCGCAGCATGATGAAGACGTAGCTAATTCGCCCATCGTTAAGATCGTTAAAGAGATGATCGAAAAGGCCGTACGTCAGAGAACTTCCGATATTCATATCGAAGCACTCGAGAGACAGGTTCGTGTCCGTTTCAGAATCGACGGTGTGCTCTATGAGAGAGCAAGATACGAACTCGTTTTCCTCAGCGCTCTCGTAGCACGTATCAAGGTTATCGGTGGTATGGATATTGCTGAGAAAAGAAAACCTCAGGACGGTCGTATCACTCAGATCGTCGACCATGTCGAGTATGATATCCGTGTATCCGTTCTGCCTACCGTATTCGGTGAGAAGGTCGTTATGAGACTTAACTCCAAATCCGGTATGAAGAGAGAGAAGAGTAAGCTCGGTCTCAAGGATTACGAGGAGAAGCAGTTTGATACGCTCCTTGCTCACCCCAACGGAATCATCCTTGTTACGGGACCTACCGGATCCGGTAAATCCACAACGCTTTATACGGCTCTTTCGGAACTTAACTCCGATGCCGTTAACATCATAACGGTTGAGGACCCTGTCGAGACCAATGTCGACGGTATCAACCAGGTGCAGACCAATAACAAAGCAGACCTCACCTTCGCAACGGCTCTGAGATCCATCCTGCGTCAGGACCCTGACATAATCATGATCGGTGAGATCCGTGACGAGGAAACCGCGAGAATAGCCGTTCAGGCATCTATCACCGGTCACCTTGTCGTTTCGACCCTCCACACCAACTCCTCGGCTGCGACCATTACCAGACTTGAGGACATGGGACTTGAGCCTTACCTCATCGCCGACTCCGTTATCGGCGTTATTGCGCAGCGTCTTGTAAGAAGACTCTGCCAGTGTAAGAAGCCCAGACTCGCAACCATCACCGAGAAGGAAGTCATGAACATTCCTCCCGAGAGAATGAATGAGGATATCACGATCTATGAGCCCAACGGATGCCAGCTCTGTGATAACCTCGGATATAAAGGACGTATCGGTGTTTACGAGATCATGGTCATTACCGAGCACATGAGAGAGACCATCTCAAGAAGGGCTACCGTAGGTCAGATCAAGGAAGAAGCTCTCCGCGAAGGAATGCATACCCTTCACATGTCCGGTACGGAGTACGTTCTTGACGGAACCACCTCTTACTCCGAGATGATGAGAATAAGCTTCGACTCATAATTTCGTATTTCGCATTTATGCCCCGGCGGCAATCATTGTCGCCGGGATTTTTATAATCCGGGAAGTATATTGGACAAGATCAGATCATGCAAATCTAAAATAATGCTGAGATATCTGCCGGCATTTTTTATTCCGGCGATCATCATGTCTGTTTCTTTTTTCAGACTGGATATCGGTCCGGGCTGCGAAAAAACGGTTCTGTCATTTGACCTCAGAGGATTATATCTTTCTTTGTATGGGTATCTGTCTGATCCCGGTCCGGGATTTAATAATCTTTTCCATTCCATGGCGGGCGGACTCGGCGGAAATATCTACGGTACCGTGATCCTCTGTCTGTCCCCTCTGGATCTCATTTTTTCTTTTGTTCCGTTAAGATCAATCCCGACTGTTCTGTATTTCATGATCCTTTTTAAGATCGGGCTTTGCGGAGTTTCCGCATGTTTTTATCTATCCCATAACGACAGAGCCGGTCTTTCGGCACCTGCAGCTGTCCTTTTGTCGTGCTGCTATGCACTCATGTCATATAACATCTTGTATTACGTTGCCCCGATGTGGTATGACTGTGTCATTCTGCTGCCGTTTCTGGCTCTTTCGCTTGAGAATATCATTGCGGGTAAAAAGAGTCCCGCATTCATAGTTCTTACCGCCTTATGCCTGATCGATGATTATTACATCGCATACATGGTCGTGATCGCGCTTATCATATATTTTGTTTTCCGCTCTGCCGAAGAAGGTACCGGCATAAGAGAATTTATCGTAAGATCGTTACGTTTCGCGTTTCACGGCCTGATCGCAAGCGGAATCGCTATGCTTGTCATCCTGCCCGCGTGGCTTGATCTGCAAAGGGGAAAGATGGCCGAAAGTGGGAACATGCCGGGCGCTCTTGCGATCAAGAATTCGCTCCCCGATGTGCTGCGCTCTTTTATACCCGGTTCATATGCCGGGTTTGAATTTAATGCTTCACCCAATATTTTCTGCGGTACAGTCGTTACTGTTCTGGCACTTATCTGGCTTATATACGGGAAGAAGAACATAAGAGCAAGACTTGCGGGGCTTTTTGTTATCGCTGTGTATTTTGTTTCATTTATCGTTGGTCCCATTGATAGAATGTGGCACGGATTCAGGGACCCCATCAGCTATTCGGTGAGGTATGCTTTTACTTTTTCTTTTTTTATGATCGTGTTTGCAGTCAGGGGATATCGTAGTGCCGGAGCGGCTTTGAAGCATATCCCGGCGATGATGAAACGGTCTGTCTTTGTCACGGTCTTTATCCTCAGTTTATTTGAGCTCTTTTACAATTCCGGCGCTGTACTTGCCGGGCTTGCCCGTGAGGCCGGCCATACAGCTTACGAAGATTATTTAAAGACCGTGGATGTTTACGATCATCTGCTTTCCGTAAATGATCTTCGGAATGACGGGACTTACGGAAGGATAGCAAATTCAACACAGTTTTCGGGTTTTGACGGTTCACTGTTCGGGTATTCCGGGTTTTCAAGGTTTTCATCAAGCTACAATTACTACGTAAGCGAACTTTTGGGGAATCTTGGATTTGCTTCAGCGAATCATGTGATCGTTGTAAAGGGTATGACGCCGGCTTCGATCGGCCTGTTTGATACGGGATATGTAATATCACTTTCGGATGAGGCATCGGATATTTATGACCCTGTTTATGAATATAACGGCTATGAACTTCTGAAAAACACCTGCAGTTTACCTTTTGCATACGCCATAAATGACTCTATAGATCCGCTTATCTTCGGATCGGATCCGTATATAAATCAGAATATCGTCTATGATGAATTTTTCGGAAGCGGAGAGGGAACCTGTGACGGGATCTATACCGTAGTGCCGCTTGATTTCACCGGAGAAGAAGAAAATCTTCCCGAAGGTGTCGATTCATCTGAAAAATATGTATTTTCATCAGTAAACAGCGGTCATTATTTCCTTTATGTCAATCATATGAATGAGGTCGTCTATCTTAATGAATTCAGGGATGAAAAGGGAAATCTCAAACCTCTTAATATCATCAGGGATTATATACTTGACGGAAAACAGGGAGAATACGGAAACGGTCAGTACAGTTACTGTGTGGATCTCGGTTATCTTGAAGAGGGATCGGAGCATGAACTTATACTTATGTCATCAAATGATGTGATAGGCGCATCAAAGGTGTATTATTACAATGAAGATCTCTTCAGGGCAATTGTTTCCGGTTCCGAAGGATTTGAAATAAAAAAGATTAATAGCAAGGGAATCACGCTGGGAGGATCATTATCCGAAGACTCGGATGTGCTGATCACACTTCCTTACGAAGCGGGATACAGGGTGTATGTAGACGGAGTCAGAACGGATTACGGTTCTTACAGAAATACGCTTATGGTCATCCGTGCCGTTAAGGGTGAGCATGAAATTGTCATAAAATATGTTCCTCCCGGACTTTTGCCGGGCATTTTGGTCTCGGTGCTTTCAATCGTCTGCTTTGTTCTGTATGCTTATATTCCCTTGAAAAGAAAGAATAAATGATGGGAAAGAAGAAATATTTTATATATCTGCATATATTGCTTGTTCTTTATTCACTCAGTGCCGTGTTCAGTAAACTGGGGTCGGCCGAACCGTTTCTAAGCTTTAAATTTTGCCTGTTCTACGGGCTTGTGCTGTTCCTTCTTGCCCTGTACGCACTTTGCTGGCAGCAGATCATAAAGCATCTGCCTCTTACAGTTGCGTATGCAAACAAGGCCATAACCGTTGTATGGGGAATAATCTGGGGACTTTTGATCTTCTCGGAAAAACTGACACCCGGAAAGGTTCTCGGCGCAGTATTTGTTATCTGCGGCATTGTTCTTTATGCGGTAAGTGACGGAAGTGAGTCTGAAAGCAGGGAGGTGAAAGAAGATGAGTAATTCTGTTTTCTTTTATGCCTTCCTTCTGCTTTTCGGAACCTTTATTGCATCTGTTTCACAGGTTCTTCTGAAAAAGTCGGCAGGCAAGCATTATGATAATCCTTTAAAAGAATACCTCAACCCGCTTGTGATCGGAGCATATGCGATATTTATTGCATCGACGTTTCTTTCGATACTCGCATACCGTGGTATTCCTCTTTCCATGGGCCCAATATTGGAAGCAACAGGTTATCTTTACATTACATTATTCGGAGTCAGGATCTTCAAGGAAAAACTGGATTCGAAAAGGTTAGCGGCGCTTGCTCTTATTATAGTCGGAATCGCAGTTTATTCATTCGGATGATAACTATATGGCAGCAGAATGCAAAAAGACAAATAAATATATCGTTTACATTCTTTGCTTTATCATTCCGTTATTGATCGCTTTTTTTGCGTTCTTTAATGTTGGGATATATCCGGGCAGTGAAAACCTGCTTCTTACTTATGATCTGAAAACTCAGCTCCTTCCTCTTTACAGTTATATTTCCAATGGCGGACCCGGATTCGACAATCTGTTATATTCGATGTACGGATGTCTCGGGAGTGGTTTTTTCGGGACTCTTGCTCTGTATATTTCTCCTTTTGATTTTCTGTATTTATTTGTTCCCGTCAGATATCTTCCGGATGCAATCCTTTTTATGGTTCTGTTCAAGATAGGATTGTGCGGGCTTTTCTGCTCGGTGTTTCTGACAGTTAACAAAAAGCATGACATATCCGGACTTTTAACGGTTACGCTTTCATGTTGCTATGCACTTATGTCATACAGCTTCATGTATTATATTTCGCCGATGTGGTACGACGGAGTGATGGTGCTTCCTCTTATAGCACTTTCTGCCGAGAAGATCATAGAAGGAAAGAAAGGTGCTTCTTTCATAGTGCTGATGGCTCTTTGTATCATCAGTAATTACTACATTGCCTTTATGATCGTTATCTCCATGGTAATGTATGTGCTGTTCAGACTTGCGGAGGAAGGTGCGGATAAAAAGACATTCTTAAAGAGATTTTTATCGTTTGTATTGAAAGGAATCATATCTGCGGGTATTTCAATGTTTGTGTTGATCCCGGTATATCTGGATTTTTCCCGTGGCAAGTTTTCTGAGATGGGATTCGATACCGATGGAGTCATTATCAGGAATTCCCTGTTCGATGTGCTTAAAAGCTTTACTGCACAAAACTACCCGGGATTCGATTTAAACGCAT
>JAGCZE010000296.1 GCA_017960415.1 Lachnospiraceae bacterium | reverse complement strand
TCTTTCATCAGGTCTTCGGCAAGTACAAAAAGTGATTTATCCGGAGCGCTTCGACGATAGAGATAAACTTTATCGGCAAGTGCTCCGCCTTTTTTTTCGAAAACAGGCAGAAACAGCCCGCGCTTGCGTGTGTAGCAGTTGGAAGAGGTGCATTTTACGCACTTTTCCCTGTCCATGAACTGACCGATGCTTTTGTGGATCGCATAATCCTCATGTACGAGATAATAGTAGTTCTTATAGTCCGGGAAGAAAAGCTTCAGCTCGGTATCTGCGGCCGCAAGTCCGACATTCAGGCAATAAGTCCCCTCATTTTCGGATACATTCATCGTGACATTTATAATGTCCCCGCCTGCGGTGGTGGCGCGAAAACCGGTCCTGAGCCTTGAAGGTGTCAGGATCCTTTTGCTTACTGTGGAGGCGATATTTTCGTTTACTGGTATCGTAAATACGGCGTAATGTGTAGAGACGGTGCCATAAACCGGCAATGTCACGGACGGATTGTGAGTGTAAGCTGTTGGGGAGTCATCGTTCGCAGAAGCCGTAGCGGAAGTATCTATTGGTGAGATAAGGTCGCAGGATTTCAGCTCAAAACACCCCGACATAAGCAGGGCAAATTCCAGCAGATCCGTGAATGCAAGCATGTTCGCAACATCTTCAAAGTTGTGCATAAGAAGCATCTGCAGCAGTTCGTTGCAGCTGAAATCACCGATCATGCGCAGACCTGTGTAGTCAGAGAAAACTGAGATCTGCTTCTGAAGGTTTCGGCTGGATGTGGGTCGATGCGGCGAAAACTGTCCGGGTAGATCGGTTTCGATTCCAACTTGCTCATACAGGTAGGACTCGGATTCATCCTTTCCCGACACAAAGAGCGCTGTCTCGGTTTTCTCGGATCCGGATTCAACCGGATCTGAGCGGTCGCATTTCCCGGACCGGAGCGAGTTCAGTTTTTTCAGCGAGATATATTTTATGTAAACTTCGATCAGCTGACCGCCGTCATAAAGGTCTTCACGGGAGATACCCAGATATTCTTCCAGAGCTTTCATACGCATGGATCTGAGGCTGAACAGACCTTTCAGCGGTTTTAGGAGTTTGTAGATATCAAGCTGGTCATTCAGATCAGGCAGAGATATCCTGTGTAATTCGGCTCTGGTGCGTATAAACGGCACATCAAATGTAGTACCGTTATAATGAACCGGTATGCGATGGCGCTCGGCCAGTTCCCTGAATGCATCAAGAATCAGGGGTTCTTCGCACGGATCGTCACAGAACAGCTGGGTCAGAACAGGACCCTGATCTGACTCATACATACAGCCTATCAGATAAATGCAGGCTTCTTTGGGTGACAGACCGGTAGTTTCTATATCAAAGAAAAGGAAATCGGAAGCGTTCACTTCCCCGAAGAGAGAAGCGGCTGTTTTGCAGGATCTGTAAAACAGTGCGGGATCCGAAAGTTCCACTGTGCGTGTTATCATATGGTATTCCTGTCGGTGAAAAAAGCTTTTCACGACCCTTCCCGTTACATTTGCGAAGTGCAGGATCCGCACCCCGCATAAGCTATGATACTTGATTTTCGTCCCAAAAACAACTAAACTTTATTCAGTAAAAAAATTGAAAAAAATTTTATGATTCACGGAACCGGGAACGGTTATGTTTCGTCTAATGCATGAAGAAATTTGCGGATAACGCCAAAATTCATCAATGTAAGGGAGGTTTCATTTATGAAAAAACGTATTATTACTGTTCTCATGGCGTTTGCCCTGGTGCTCGGAAGCTTTTACCAAGGCGGAGCGGTCAGTGTCTATGCGGCCAATGAAGAAACCCAGGAGAAGATGACTGAGGTTCTTCTGAAGGTCAAAACCAAGCTGGAACTGCCGGATGAGTACACCGAATTCAATTATTATTACAACAATTACGGTGACAGGGCCACATGGACATTCAACTGGTCTACACAGGACGGAATGAAGAGCGTCTACGTAAACTGCGACGATGTGGCTCATATCATTTCCATGAGTTCTTATTCCAGCGAAAATATCAGGAAAATGCCCGATAAGACTTCGGATGAGTTCAAGGCCGCAGCAGAGGAGCTGCTCGGTCGCGTAATGCCCGAAGCAGTCGGACATGTTGTGCTCAAAAGTACTTATTGCATGTATTATAACGGTGCTTACAGGTTCTTCTTCAGGCGTCTTGAGAACGGCATCGAGATGCCCGACAACTATATCTATCTGAGCATAAGCTATGAAGACGGTTCTCTGCGCGGTATAGACTGCAGCTGGAATTATACGGCGAAGGTACCGGCAGCGAAGGATCTGATCAGCGCTGAGGAAGCCAAGGAGAAGATCGGCAAGAAGCTCGAGATGAATCTCTATTATTATGTGACAAGGGACGAGGAAGGCAACGATAAGGTATTCCTTGCGTATACGCCTTCAATGTCATATATCGCAGTCAACGCCAAGTCCGGCAAGATCTATACCAAGAAGGATTATTGGGGTGATGATCCCGAATACACCGCCGCTGATGAAGAAAAGGCGGAAGCTGCCGATACGAACAGCGGAAGAGGGTACGAACCCAAGCTTTCGGATGCAGAACTTAAGAAGATCGCGGATCTGAATGATCTGATCAGTTCCGACGACGCTGTCAGGATCATTAAGGATAATAAATATCTGCTTGTGGATGAGAATGCGGACAGCGTTACAGCGAATTTAAGGGAAATCGACGGCAAATACGTATGGTATATTTCGCTGCGTGATAACCGTCCTGTAGATTATAACAGCGATTACAACGATTACTACAGGGCTTACGCAAGTGCTTCGATCGATGCAAAGGACGGCAAGATACTGAGCTTCTCGGCATCACTCAAGTCTCTTTATTATTATTCGCAGGAAGAGATTGACGGGATCAAGTTCAATTATTCGAAGAAGCAGTGCAAGAGCGTATTTGAGGAATTTGTAAAGAGCATTGAAAAAGACAGATTCGCCCAGGTGAAGCTTGATTCCGCAAGCGAAACCTATACCGAAAGAATTGAGAAGACAGGAAATACTGTTAATCTCGCGTATGCATTCAATTACAAGCGCTATAACGACGGTGTGCCTTTCATTTCCAACGGGATCAGCGGTTCGGTTGACCGCATTACCGGTAAGGTATACAGCTACCGCGTAAACTGGACCGATGCCGAGATTCCTTCAGCAAAGGGCGTTATCGGAACTGAAAAAGCATATGATGCGTATATGAGCTATGAAGGCTTCGACCTGGTGTATGAGATCGTTACAAAATACACGAATACCGGCAGCATTTACGGAAAAGGCAACGAGCAGAGCGTAAGACTCGTATACAGAACCGCGATCTCGCCCGCTTATGTGGACGCGTTCACCGGCAAGCAGCTCTCATATAACGGGGAAGAGTACGAAAATTCACGTACCGATTATGCATATACCGACATTGAAGGCACCAAATACGAGAAGGCGATCAAGATCCTTGCCGACATGGGTATCGGCCTTCCCGGCGAGAAATTCGAGCATGAGAAGAATATCACCAAAGAAGAGCTTGTAACAATGATCATGGCAATGCCCGTATTCGGATACAGGAACATCGATGACGAGTACAAGGGCGACGAAGGCCTTAACCGCGAAGAAGCGGCGAAGATCATGCTGGACATGATGGGCTTCGGATCCATAGCAAAGCTTGACATCTACAAATTATCGTATTCGGATGCAAAGTCGGTATCCAAGGGATACGAAGGCTATGTGGCATTTGCCGGAGCATTTGACATGTTCGAAAATAAGAATGCGAAGAAGTTCGGCCCCAAGACCGCCCTTACACGCGGCGAAGCAGCCCTGATGATACTCAATGGAGCGAATGCGTATATTTCATTACAGTAAACATTGACCCGGGGGACGGGGTTAGTGGTTCAAAATTAGTCTAAACTTTCTATGAGCAGGATTGTCGTATTGCGGCAGTCCTGTTCTTTTTATTTGCGTGTATTTTTGATACAATTTAAAAAACTTCTCAAAGAATTTTATCGAGTCTTGTATTTTTTGCCCGGATATGTTACACTACAAGGTGCAGATTTTGTCGGTTAATAAGACAAAAAATATACTCTAGGAGGACATCAATTCTATGGCAAAAAAATGGGTTTACCTGTTCAGTGAAGGAAATGCTGACATGAGGAACCTTCTGGGCGGAAAAGGCGCGAACCTTGCAGAGATGACCAATATCGGTCTCCCCGTACCCCAGGGCTTCACAATCACTACGGAAGCATGTACACAGTACTATGAGGATGGCAAGCAGATCAATGCTGAGATCCAGGCTCAGATCGATGAGTATATCTTAAAGATGGAGGAAATGACCGGTAAGAAGTTCGGCGACAGGGAAAATCCCCTGCTTGTTTCCGTTCGTTCGGGTGCTCGTGCATCAATGCCCGGTATGATGGATACTATCCTCAACCTCGGACTTAATGAAGATGTAGTAAATACACTTGCCGAGAAATCAGGCAATCCCCGTTGGGCATGGGACTGCTACAGACGTTTCATACAGATGTTCTCCGATGTAGTTATGGAAGTCGGCAAGAAATATTTTGAAGAGCTGATCGACCAGATGAAGGCGAAGAAGGGCGTTATACAGGACGTTGAGCTGACCGCGGACGATCTGAAGGAACTGGCAAACCAGTTCAAGGCAGAGTACAAGTCGAAGCTCGGCGAAGAATTCCCGACCAATCCCAAGATCCAGCTGAATGAGGCTATCAAAGCCGTATTCCGTTCATGGGATAACCCCAGAGCCAATGTATACCGTCGTGACAATGATATCCCTTATTCATGGGGTACAGCTGT
>JAGCZE010000295.1 GCA_017960415.1 Lachnospiraceae bacterium | reverse complement strand
GCGCGTCTCAAAATGCAGCAGATGCAGGCTACCAGCCCGCCGGTAAGTGTAATAACTATAGCAAGAGGTTTTTCTTTCACTGTTTTCCCCTGATGATCAAATAATCTTGAGCGGCTTGCCTATAGCCTTTATATAGAGTTCCGATGTTTCGGGATAAAACTCTATGGTACGTCCGTAATTGGCTCCGCAGTCTTCGGCAACGATCCTTATATTGTAGCCCTGAAGAACCTTTCTGACTGATTCGGCGTTCCTCTGGCCTACCTTCAGCATATCGTTGTTGGTATTAAATGCGAACATCTGCGCCCCACCGGCGATCTTCGCACTCAGACTGCTCTTGGTCACGCCGATCTTTTCAAGCTGGTCCAGCAGGGCCTTGATACCTGTATCGGCGAATTTTGCCACATTATCGTTATTTTTTATCGCGGTGCTGTCCGGAAGCATTACATGCACCATACCGCATATCTTTTTACGTGGATCATACAGCACAACGCCGATGCACGAGCCCAATCCCAGCGTCGTTATTGCGTCCGGAGTCTTACATGTATTAAGATCAGCCATGCCGACTTTAATCATATTACCCATATTCAATACAACCCTTTATCTATATTTTAATGCAGACCGCCAAAAAGGAGTCTGCCTGAAGTTTTTCCGGATCAGATCACAGTCCCAAAGCCGAGAAGATCTTATCAAATGATTCAAGAGTGGGGATCAGGATAAAATATCCGTTCACCTTAAGGTCTTCCTCATCGAATTCCGACTGGATCAGGAGAGCTCTGTCGCTGACCTTGCCGTATTCGATCGCAGGAACCGAAAGGATGGCGCCTGCCATATCAACTGCCAGCGAAGGTACCGTTGCTGTGATCGTAAGGTTGGTCAATGAAGAAATAGCGGAAAGATAAGCACCCGCGATGATATTTCCGAGTTCCTGGAGAACCGAAAGATCCATCTCGCCGAACTCCGCATCCTCGCCCATAGTAGGTGCCCCGTTCATGCTGAGGATCGTATTGATGACACCTATCGCAGACTTGCGGTCCATCATGAACATCATCATTCCGTCCAAGTCACTCTGCAGTCCGAGAAGTATACCTACAACAATATTTTCAGCGCCGCCTATAACCTCGGCCAATTCCTTGAATTCAAGAAATTTGATGACAGGAATGTTCATATTGACCTTGAGGTTCATCATTGTGGAAATCGCAGTAGTCGCGTTTCCCGCGCCAATATTCGACAATTCCTTCAGTACATCAAACTCCATATCGGAAAATTCTTCCAAATGATCATGAGTCATACAGTTATTTACCTCCCCGGACTTTCCCGTATTACAAATAAAAATGATCTAAATAAATCCCAACCTCATAAAACGCCGACAACAAGGCAGCCGGTTCCGTATGCGGAACGTACCGCCTTGTGTCGCAAATTTTCATTCTGTAGTATTATTCTTTTGCTTCCTTCTCGGAAATGACTGCCTGGATGTTCAAAAGCGAAATCAGGCCTTCATCATGCTTGCCTACACCGAAAATGAAGCTGTTGTCGTTCTGGTTGCCTGTGGAACGCTCAATGTCCTCATCAACCAGATTGATAACTTCCTTGACCTCATCTACGATAAATCCTATCGCTGCCTGCTGCTCAGGCTTGATAATGAGGATCCTGGTCTTATTGTTGAACTCATCATGCTCCTTGCCGAACTTGATGCGCAGGCTCATGACCGGGATGATCTCGCCGCGGATATTGATCACGCCGAAGAAGTAAGGCTGAGCCTTCGGAACACGTGTGATCCTCTGCATCTTAACAATATTGTCGATATACTTGATATCTATTCCGTACTGCTCATTGCCGACTACTACACCGATATACTGTGTCGCATCGAGGGCAGTTGCCAAATTTTTATTATCAGCCATGGTATGCCTCCTCTACTCAAATCAAAGTGTTCGCATCAAGAATGAGTGCGATCTCGCCGTCACCGAGAATGGTAGCGCCGCTGATCATCTTGCAGTTGTTGATGTACTTACCGATAGACTTGATAACGATCTCGAGCTGTCCGATCAGATCGTCTACGATAAGGCCCGCAAGCTTTTCTCCCTTGGTTACGATAACTACTGTCAGGTTCTCGGCATCCTTCTTCGAATCCGGAACATCAAGGATCTTGTCAAGACGTACCAGCGGGATTACGCTGCCGCGAAGGTGTATAACTTCCTTGCCTTCAACGTACTTGATCTCGGAAACCTCGATATCCTCGATGGTCTGAATGCTACCGAGCGGGATAGCATACTTCTCATTGCCGATGACAACCATGAGTGCCTGGATGATCGCAAGTGTAAGAGGAAGTCTGATCGTAAATGTCGAGCCTTCGCCGAGAACGGTCTTACACTCAACATTACCACCGAGTGCTTCGATCTTGGTCTTAACAACATCAAGACCAACGCCTCGTCCGGATACGTCGGAAATCTTCTCTGCGGTTGAGAAGCTGGGTCTGAACAGCAGATCGATGACATCCTTGTCAGTCATTGATTCCGCCTGCTCTTCGGTGATGGTTCCCTTCTCTATCGCCTTGCGTCTAACCTTCTCAATATCAATTCCGCCGCCGTCATCCCTTACTTCGATGATTACGTTGTTGCCCTCCTGATAAGCATCCAGGAAGATCGAACCAACTTCGGGCTTGCCTGCTGCGACACGCGCCTCGTTGCTCTCAAGGCCGTGGTCGGCGGCATTACGCAGGATATGCTGCAGGGGATCGCCGATCTCGTCGATAACGGTACGGTCGAGCTCGGTCTCCTCACCTGTCATATACAGCTCCATCTTCTTATCGAGCTTCTTGGAAAGATCTCTGATCATACGGGGGAATCTGTTAACAACGCTCTCGATAGGAACCATTCGAACCTTCATAACGCTCTGATGGATATTGGTCGTAATTCTTTCAAGATATTCAACCTGCTCGCGGAAATTGCCGTTCCTTACTTCATCGGCAGCAAGTTCGGTGGGCGAGATCGCAACAAGTCCGTTCTTCGCGATGATCAGCTCGGAAACGAGGTTCATCAGGTCATCGAGTTTCTCAATATCAACACGTACGGAACGATTAACAACGGGCTTGCCCTTTGCTGCAGGTGCTGCTGCCTTATTGTCGGGAGCTTTCGCTGCGGTTGCAGCTGAGGGCGCCGGTGCTGTTGCGGCTGCTGTTGCCGTTGCTCCGCAAATTAATGCAATAACAGCAGGAATTCTGTCGTGTAGAAACAAAAAATTATATATT
>JAGCZE010000027.1 GCA_017960415.1 Lachnospiraceae bacterium | reverse complement strand
ATGGTAGAGATGTTAAGGCATAAATTGCTAATCTCAAGCCATCAAATCCCGGAGGTGGAGCGTATGACAATTGCTGACAGAATACAGAGTCTTAGAAAGTCGAAAGGCATGTCACAGGAAGAACTGGCTGACAAAGTCGGTGTATCAAGACAGGCCGTATCAAAATGGGAAAGTGAACAGGCAACCCCGGATCTCGATAAAATCGTGATCATGAGTGATATTTTCGAGGTTACTACGGATTATCTCCTTAAGGGGATCGAGCCGGTCAAGTCAGATGATCATAAGACAATGGCCGATGTGCTGGACCAGAAGGTTCTTACCGAGAAGAACGGCAGGCGCGCAAAAACAGCCGCAAAGTGGTTTCTCATAGGATTCGGAATACTACTTGCCATAGATCTCATCTCGATGCTGATCTATTTCCTCGTTAACGGATTCCCCGTCTGATCTGATCTTCAAATAATCTGAAACATAAAAAGGGCGATGACATCGCCCCTTCTGTTAATGCGCCCTAAAAGGAGTTTTCCATGAATAAGATAAAAGAATTTATAAAGAACATCAGTCCGTTTAACAACCGTACTGATATGCCGAAGATATTGTATGTCATCAAGGTCATTCTGATCTTCTGGGTGTTCAAGTTCGGTGCGGAACTGCTAGGTGAAGGCATAGTCCTGGCGATCCATTTTGTCTGCGGCAAGGATCCGCTGCAGGGTGAGATGTTCGACGGTAACACGATCACGCTGATCACTTACTTCGGATACGGCATCATGATAGGAATAATCTTCCTTCTCTGGAAACTGTTTCAGAGAAAAACTCTGACAGAACTCGGGTTTGCAAAGCCTGCCGGAAGCTATTTCGCGGGAGCGGCAGCCGGCGCGGTTCTCGTGGTGGTCTCAGTTGCTTTAATAGTTCTTACTGGTGCAATCAGGTTTAACGGAGTTTTCGAAAACATCGACTCTGCAATGGTCGTACTCATGTTCGGATGCTTTGTTTTCCAAGGCGCATTGGAAGAGGTGCTCTGCAGAGGCGTCGTCCAGCAGCTTTTGCAGAAGATATCCGTTCCTGTAGCCGTCGGTGTAAGTGCAGCCCTTTTTACCATCTCCCACATTTTAAACATGGACTTCAGTGATCCTGCCATTGCGGTAACAACAGTTATCAACCTTATCCTGATATCACTCATCTTCTCGCTTCTCACGATCCGTTTCAGGAGCATCTGGGCAGCCAGCGGCATGCATTCGATATGGAACTATATTCTTTACAGCATAATGGGGCTCAATCTGAGCGGCAATGATGAGATCACTGCCTCCGTATTCGATATGAGTTCCGTTGGCGAAAATATATTAAACGGCGGAGTGTACGGTATCGAAGCAAGTATTATTACAACTGCAGTATTAGGAGTCGCCGCCGCGCTGCTTATCTTATTCATCACCCGGAAACAAAAAAACAGATGATCTGATGCCATAATTGTCCCGGCAGTCAATGAATACCTGAACTCACCGGATCTTATCAGGAAATACAATAAATCAGGGGCTCCGGAATTCCGAAGCCCCTGTCATTGTCTAAATGAAGGATACCCTGTTAAGTATCTTTCCAGATTTTGAGCGTTCCGTCAGCTTCTACGTCATATCTCAAGTCAGCACCTTTGAGTTCCTGGCCGTTCCAGGTTATGTTCGTGCATTCGCTGAATGTCAGTGCCGGAGACGGAACATCGTGTATGTTACAGTCAGTAAAATTGATTCCACTGGTCAGACATAAGTACGTCGCTCCGGAGCTGCACTCATAGATTTCGGTACTTATGACGTCAATGTCGGAGCATTCAAATGTCTCGATACCCAGGTCTCCACAGCCGTAAAGCCTCATATTCTCTACCCTGATCTTCCGGCATTGCGCAAAATCAAGAACTCCACCGGCACAGGCTCCCTTTTCCTTCGTGTGACCTGCTGTGAAACCTGCGACAGTCACGTTCTCGCGGTTTTCGAAGCTGAGCACGTCAGCGTAGCGCGGGAGGGCTTCAAGCGTCGTTGCTGCAGGATCGGGATCTTTGGCCTTGATGGTCAGGTTATTTACATCGTGGATAACGAGTTGAGGACCGTCATAATTTTCTTCCCAACGGTAAAACTCGGTGCCTATGCCGCCGTAATTACCTGCCTTTGTCAGATCAAAGTTTTCTCCGTCGAGGACGATGATCCTGTCAGGTCCAATGACATCAAGGAACTCATCGACCGTCTTTACTTCGACCTCGGTTCCGGCAGGGACTTCCCTCGCCGCCAGGGTTGGAACAACTACAGTCTTTATATCAACTGTCTCAGGCTTGATGTCACGATACTCCATGGATG
The DNA here is from genome assembly GCA_017960415.1 of Lachnospiraceae bacterium. Next base: position 1,021 of record JAGCZE010000027.1, on the reverse strand, counting down.
TGAACTGATCATCCTCAAGCATGTTGCCGTCAACATCAGCAGCTCTGATATTGGAATTCGGCCTATACCAGCCGGTACAGTTATTATTTTCAAATCGGCAGCCGTCAACCGTCGCACCTTTCAATTCGAAATAGAACGTGCTTGAAATGAATGTGTTTTTTGTTACCTCATTGGAGAGGAAGCCTACGTTCTCCACATCGTTCGTGTAAAGCAGGCCTTCTGTCTTATTGTCGTGGATCTTGCAGTTATAGACCGTAAAGCCTGAGCCGAAGTCAGCGTTGAAGATACAGTATGCATTGTAATCGCTTTTGAGTCCGATATCGTGAATATCACAGCCACTGACAAGGACTTCACTGCAACCAAAAAGTTCGATTGCGCCGTCGCTGCATTCATAGATGTCGCAGTCCGTTACATTGAGCTTTTCGTTGTGGAATCCTTTGACACCGATCGTACCACATCCGTAAAGGCCGCATTTATCCACATTAATGTCATTGCAGTTCTCCATAAGAAGGACGCCGCCTGTACAGAAACCCTGTCCTGTTGTATGACCGGCTGTAAGGTCTGATACTGTGAGATCGTTGCATCCTACGAATTCCAATACATTTGCATATCTCGGAACTGCCTCAACGGTTGTCTTGCCCATTCCGGCACCACGGATCGTAAGATTATCAACATCATGGATGATCAGTTCGGCATCGACGTCACTTATGTCAGATATACCGTCAAGGTTCCATGAATAATACTCATTCTTGGAATCCTTGCCATAATCCGATGCCGTGCTAAGGTCATAAACACCTTCAGCAAGTTCGATCACGGTGTCAGGAGCGATTGCGGCAAGGAACCCATCAACAGTCTTTACCTTGACGACGCCGCCTTCCGTGCCTCCTTCGGTTTTGATTCCGGCATTCGTTGTTTCCTGAGTTTTCTCGGAAACCGGGCCGGCAGCCACTCCGCAGCCTGTCAGGAGTGCTATAGCAATTACAGATGAAAGTAAGCGGGTTCCGCTCTTTTTATAGTTCAT
>JAGCZE010000294.1 GCA_017960415.1 Lachnospiraceae bacterium | reverse complement strand
CCTTTTCCGCGCGCAAATGTGATATCCCGGACTTTACGACATGCCTAAGGGCACAGTACTGGTAATCCTGTATCATATATATCGGCGTGACGGATCGAAAAATTAATACTGATAAATATTGACAGGAAAGATTTACTATGATATCATAATGATATCAAAAGGAGGTGCTTTTCAATGACTGAGAAAATATATACCACAAAGAAAAACGGAATGACGGCGCTGCTGCTCACACTGCTGCTGATGGCAGGCGGCATAGCGTGCATCGTTTACGGAGCGATGGAGGAATCCATGCTTCTGTTCTTGGGATTTGCCATCGTATTATTCGGATGGATACCGTTCCTGGGCCTTAGGATATTAAAGCCCCAGGAAGCGTACGTACTTACACTTTTCGGTCAGTATAAGGGTACGATCAAGGACGACGGATTCTATTTTGTCAATCCTTTCTGCTCGGCCGTAAACCCCGCAGCATCCACCAAACTTGCGCAGAGCGGTGAGAACGGGCCGGTTGCTTCGATCCCCGGATTAAAGTTCGGCGCTGACGGATCGACGCAGATCTCACCCGAACTGTTCTCGAAGAAGATCTCACTGAAGGCCATGACTTTGAACAACGGCAGACAGAAGATCAACGACTGCCTCGGTAATCCCGTTGAGATCGGCATCGCTGTTATCTGGCGCGTTGTTGATACCGCGAAGGCTGTATTCAACGTAGATAACTACAAGGAATACCTTTCACTGCAGTGTGACTCGGCACTCCGAAACATTGTCCGGATATATCCTTACGATGTGGCGGTGAACGTTGACACTACAGGCGACGGACAGGCCGATGAGGGAAGATTAAGAGGCTCCGCTGAGGTTGTTGCGGAACGCATTAAGAATGAGATCCAGAGTAAGGTTAATGAAGCCGGCCTTGAGATCATCGAAGCAAGGATCACATACCTCGCATATGCTCCCGAGATCGCTTCGGTAATGCTCCAGCGCCAGCAGGCATCCGCTATCATCGACGCGAGAAAGATGATCGTGGACGGTGCCGTAGGCATGGTAGAGATGGCTCTCGAGAGACTCAGTGAAAAGCAGACGGTGCAGCTCGATGAAGAAAGAAAGGCTGCAATGGTTTCGAACCTGCTCGTGGTACTGTGCGGCAACCACGACGCACAGCCCGTAGTTAATTCAGGAAGCCTCTACTGATGGGTGAAAAGAAACAGGTTCCGCTCCGCCTTTCGGAAAAACTGTACGAAGCTATTGCCGCATGGGCCGAGGACGATTTCAGATCGGTAAACGGCCAGATTGAATACCTTCTGACTGAGTGCGTAAAGCAGCGGAAAAAGAACGGTAAGTACGTCGGTGAAGAGATCGACGTACCGCCGGAGTTCGATATCAAGTGATATCACGGCGCAGGCCTTCGGGTCTGCGCCTATTTTCTTCCGAGATCATAATGATTGTTGCAATGGAGAGTTTTGTGATAGAATAATATATACGCAGGGAACTGTGTAATGTTATTCGGAGGCAGTTATGACGATCAAAGAAAAGCTTGACAATAAAAAAGTTCTGATATGGGGTTACGGACTTGAGGGCAAGTCCGCGAAGCGTTTCATTGAGACGCACTGCGAGCCCGCGAGCCTTGAGGTTTTTGAGGGAAAGCAGAATGAGCTCAACGAGGACGCTTATGATGTGATCATAAAGAGCCCGGGCATCCCCACGGAGCATTTTAACGAAAAATATACCGCAGCGACCGATCTGTTCCTTTCGGAATTCGCTGCGCAGACCATAGGCATCACCGGTACGAAGGGAAAGAGCACGACTTCCTCTCTGCTTTATCACATCCTTAAGGAGTGCAGCGGCAGACCCGTTTTCCTGGTGGGCAATATCGGCGTTCCGTGCCTCGATATCTATGACGACATCACGCCCGATTCGATCATCGTATTCGAGATGAGCTGTCACCAGCTCGAGCATGCGTATTATTCGCCGCATGTTGCCGTGATGCTGAACATTTACGAGGACCATCTCGACCGCTATGTGACGAAGGAACGCTATTTCGAGGCGAAAAAGAATATCACGCTGAAACAGACCGCAGACGATCATTTCCTTGTGAGCGATCAGGTTCCGCATATCAAGACCGACGCAAAGGTGTGGATCATGCCTTTCGCAGGAGGCCCTCGCTTCGATATGGCGCTTAAGGGCTCACACAATCAGATAAACGCGTTCTTTGCGTTCGTTATCGCGAAGGACCTGTACGGCTGCGATGCAGCTGCGCTCAGGAAATCGATAGCTGAATTTACCGGACTGCGTCACAGACTTGAATACATCGGCAATGTAAACGGGATCGATTTCTACGACGATTCGATCTCGACGATACCCGAGGCTACGATCGCCGCAGCGAAGAGCGTCCAGAACGTGTACACGCTGCTGATCGGAGGCATGGACAGACATATAGATTACGATGTTCTGACAGAGTTCATCCGCGAGCACGAAGAACTGTATTACATATTCTTGTATGAGTCAGGACAGCGCATCTTTAAGGATGTGGAGCATTATCCGAACTGCGTGACGGTTGCGGATCTGAAGGCTGCCGTGGCAGAAGCTAAGCGAGTGACGCCTGTCGGCAGGGCATGCATACTTTCACCCGCGGCCGCATCATACGGATATTTTAAGAACTTTGAGGAGCGCGGCGACGTATTTGCTAAGCTTGCGCTCGGAAATTCATGATCGGATGGGAGAATTATGGCTAAAACGGTACTTACTTTCACCGGTGATATTGGCTTTGACCATTTCATGGCCGGCAAGTGGGAGGATGAGGAGCTCATTGCGGGCGATATCATCGATTTCCTCGCGGACTCCGACCAT
>JAGCZE010000293.1 GCA_017960415.1 Lachnospiraceae bacterium | reverse complement strand
TCTGGAATGCACCCTTACGATTCGGATCCTTCTTGTTCTTTGCGTTCTTCAGGCCGTCCTCATCGTAGTCTCTTCCACGATCCTTGCGATTCTTGTCTCTGTTTCTGTCCTTAAGGTTCTCGGCGCGGTTGTTCTTGCCGAGTTCATTGGCAAGCTCTGATTTTATGATGCCGCCGCCCGAATTCCTGTTATCGTTCTTTCTCGTAAATGTCCTGCGCTGATCCGAATCCTTATCGGCTCCGCCCTGATTTCTGTCTCCGAAGGGCTTGGAACCGTCACGTCCTCTTTGGTCACGCTGGTCGCGGTCGCCGAATCTGTTACGGTCACCGTTACGGTCGTTGTTAAACCTGCCGGAATCGCCACCGCGTCCGTCCTGTCTGCCGTCACGTCCGTCACGTCCGTCACGTCCTCTTTGGTCACGCTGGTCGCGGTCGCCGAATCTGTTGCGGTCACCGGATCTGTCATTGTTATATCTACCCGACTCGCCGCTGCGTCCGTCATTTTTCTGATCGCCGCGCTGGTCACGTCCGCCCTGGGATCTGCCGTCATAACTTCTTGCACCGTCACGGCCGCGCATGTTCTGACCGTTGTTATCCCTTGAAGGATTTCTGTCGGGACGGTCCTGCTGGCGGCCATCGCCTGACCTGTTGTCATTCTGTCTGTTTCTTGAATTTCTGTCATCCCTGTTCTCGGTCTGAACGGGAGTTTCCTTCTCTTTTACCGGCTCGGCATGTACTTTCTCGGTATTCTCGGGCTGAACCGACACACCTGTTTCAACAGCTGCAGTCTCGGTCTTTGCGGAGATGTCCGCATTACCTGCTTCTGCATTCACTGTTGTGTCTTCAGTCTCAGCCGCGGTCTTCCTGGTTTCAGGCATCTCGGGAAGATCATAGACCTTCTTTTTCTTTTCCTTCTTCTCGGGAACATAATTCTCGTTATTGGGATCGAGCTGGGACTCAAAGGCCTTCATCTTCTCGCCGAGGGCATTCGTAAGAGCGCCCTTCTGCTGATTCTGATTCCTGTTATTGTTATTGCCGCCGTTGCCCTGATTCTTGTTACCCGAGGAAGCACCGGCATTCTTCTTGTCCTTTGCGGAACGTCCGTCAAATACCTGTCTGGAGGGCTGCTGGGGCGCAGGCTTGTGCTGTGCCTCCCTGCTGCCGGACTTGGCAAGCGGTGTTCCGTCGAGACGGTAGATATTACCGTCAGCTCCCATAATGAGCGGAAGCATCTCGCCGCTTTCATCATTGATCAGCCTGCCTGAGTTGTCATCAACCCTGTAGACGATCACCTGGCCGCCCTTACCGCGCAGCTTGCCCTTGAGGACCTTGCCTGAGGCGTCCTGAGCTTTCTTCTCATTCTGTGTGGGTCGTTCACCCGCACTTTCGGATGATTTGAGCTCTCCGACGTTATTTGCTGCGGCATTGGCCTTCTTTACATCATCAATTACAGCTTTTTTTGCTTCTTCGGCCAATTTCTTTTTTTCATCGGACGAAGCATCATTTTTAACGTCATTTGTCTGTTTCTTGTCTGTATTCGCGCTCTTTCCGCTTTTTCCGCCGAAATGCGCACGTACCGAATCGACTTCCTCATCGGAAATGCCGCTCGAAACGCTTGTTGCCTCACTGCCGTTTTCCTGAAGGAACTTCAGGATATCGGCATTTAACGTTTTTGTATCAAGTTCCGGATTGCTTTCGCACAGCTCTTTAGCCAGCTCTCTAATCCTCATTTTGGCCATTCTTTTTTAACCTCGTTTGTTCTTTAATCCAAGTCTTCGTTTTTATCACCGGATCAGCCCGATGCTTTCATGTTTCGGCAGATGAACCAGGGTTCATTCCTGCTGTTCGAGACTGTCCAACAATTCCATCAGTTTCTTTGACATTCCGGCGTCCTTTATCGCAACGGAAGCACGCATCTCATAACCGAGAGCGCGTCCGAGGCTGTCCTTGCCGCCGACTTCATAGCAGGGAACTTCGTAAAATGTACACATGTCCCTGAATTTCTTTTTTGTATTATCAGAAGCGTCTGTGGCAACTATCACCACACGCGCCTTAAATGATTTAACAGCCTTCTCCGCCAGGAACTCTCCCCCTTGTGCAAATCCGGCTTTTCTTGCCAGGCCGAGCATTGAATATATCCTCTTTTCAAGCCCTTCCCTTCCGATCGGAAGATCGGTTTCATTCTGTTTGGCTTTCAAGCTGACTTAACTCCTTTTCCAACGAATCGTATACATCTGCAGGTATCGCCCTTTTGAGCGATTTCTCAAGTCCCTTATGCTTCCTTGCTTCCCTGAAGCATCCGGGGTTGGCGCAGATGTACGCTCCTCTGCCGTTCTTCTTGCCGGTTGCATCAAGCTCAACCTCATCCTCGGGAGTTACGATCACGCGTATCAGCTCCTTCTTCGGCTTGAGCTCACCGCATCCGGTGCATTTTCTCATGGGAATCTTTCTTGGTACCATCTGTTCTTATCCTCATTTGTCGGTAGACCGGCTCTGACCGTTCACATATGTCAGAACTCGTCACCCTCCCTAACCTGGGATTCGCTTCTTATATCGATCTTGTAACCTGTAAGCTTCGCTGCGAGCCTTACATTCTGGCCTTCCTTGCCAATCGCAAGCGAGAGCTGGAAGTCAGGAACGATAACCTTTGCGGTTTTTTCGAATTCATCAACCTCGACAGAAGAAACCTTCGCGGGGCTGAGTGCCTGTTCAATGTATTCTTTGGGATCCTCACTCCAGTATACGATATCGATCTTCTCACCGTTGAGCTCATTTACGATGGCATTGACACGCTCACTGTTATTGCCGATGCAGGCGCCTCGCGCATCTACATTCGGGTCATTGGAGCTGACCGACATCTTGCTTCTTGAGCCGGGCTCACGTACTATACCGTGTATCTGAACGGTTCCGTCGGCAATCTCCGCCACCTCGGCTTCAAACAGCCTGCGCAGAAGATCCTTGTGGGTTCTTGATACCGAAATCCTCGGTCCTTTTGTGCTGTCCTTTACTTCGGTAACATAGAGCTTGATCCTCTCATCTCCCCTTGCCCTGAAATGCTCTCCGGGCATCTGGTCAGCCTCTGTCAGGATCGCATCAACCTTGCCCAGATTGATGCTGATGTTCTTGCCGATATACCTTTGTACAACTCCGGTAACCACCTGATGAGCCAGTTCCGAATACTGGTCGTACAGAACCTTTCTTTCCTCTTCCCTTACCTTCTGGATAACGGTCTGTTTTGCTTTCTGTGCAGAAATACGGTCGAAGTTCTTGGGAGTGACCTCGATATTGACACTGTCGCCTACCGCAAGCTTCTTTCTCGGAAACTTCTGTGCGGCTTCATCGAGTGTGATCTGTGTTACGGGATCCTCAACCTCTTCAACTATGGTCTTTTCGGCAAATACACCGATCGTACCCGTATTGCGGTTTATCTGTACCTTAATGTTCTCTGATTTTCCGAACTGGTTCTTGCATGCCTGAAGCAGAGAAGTCTCTATTGCTTCGATCATGACATCCTTACTTATGTTGCGCTCCTTTTCGATTGCGTCCAGCGCGTCGATAAATTCCTTATTGCCGGCCATCTTTTTCTTATTCCTCCTTTATATTCAAAAATCCAAACTGAGACTGATCTTCGCGACATTTGATCTGTCCGCGACAATATCGCCTTTATCTGTCGTTACCGTTATGGTATCCGCATCAAAAGCTTTAAGGATACCCGAAAACTCTTTAACCTTGTCCATGGCCTTAAAAAGCTTCACGTCAACCTTTTTACCGGTCTCCCGGACAAAATCCTTGTCTTTCTTCAGTTGTCTTCCGAGCCCCGGCGAACTGACCTCGAGAATATACGCTTCGGAAATAAAATCCTTCTCATCCAAAAGCTTGTCGAGTCTGCGGCTGACCGTCTCACAATCGTCAATCGTGATCCCGCCTTCCTTGTCGATATAGGCTCTCAGATAATACTCACCGGCTTCCTTGACAAACTCCACATCCACGATCTCGAATCCGAGCTCTTCGGTAATGGGCTTCAACAGTTCTTCGGTCCGACTTTCATAATCATCTTTTTTTGCCATAGATCCATCCTCATTTATTGTTTTGTCCGTTACCCGTTACGGCCCAAAGCATATCACTTCAGCCTGAAGTACCTTGGTTTGGTACAAAGCATCCTGCTTCAGTCCAAACCCCCTTGGTTCAGTACAAAGTAACTTGCTTCAGTCTGAAGCACCTTGCCTCCGGTTCATCGGACAAAGATTTTGGGAGTGAACTTTCGTCCACTCCCAAACCAACATTTACCATATGTTATGCTACCATACCTATAGTCAAAAAGCAAGCTTATTATTTATATTTTCTTAATAAATACCCATTTTCGTCATTTTACACAAACAAATATAGGAAAAGCGCGTACTTGACACGCTTTTTCACCATGCTACAATGTTAATGATCACATTTTAAGGAGGTCTATATGTCAAAGCAGGCAAAGATCACGGTACACCCTTCATTTACGATCGGTGATATCGCG
>JAGCZE010000292.1 GCA_017960415.1 Lachnospiraceae bacterium | reverse complement strand
GCAATCCTTGTTTTATTGCTGCGCCGTCCGCGCTCAAGATCTCCGAAACGCTGTACGATCACGCCTCCGCCCAGCATATTCGACAGTCTTGCGATGCTCTCGCCGTAACCGTTGCTGTCCTTAAAAGGCTCCGAAAAATGCTTGGATACCAGAAGCGCGAAATTCGTATTGGCCGTGCGCTTCGACGGATCCTCAAAACTGTGGCCGTTTACCGTAACGATGCCGTTGGTATTCTCATTTACGACACTGCCGTAAGGGTTCATGCAGAAAGTCCTGACCCTGTCCTCGAATTTCTCTGTCCTGTATACGATCTTGCTTTCATAGAGCTCGTCTGTCAGATGCGAGAAGATGACCGCCGGAAGTTCTACCCTGACACCGATATCAACTCGGTTCGACAATGTGGGAATATTCAGCTCCCTGCAGACATGCTCCATCCAGCTGCTGCCGCTGCGGCCCACCGAAGCGATCACGTAACGGCTCTCAACATACTCTTCCTCACTGAAGAATACCCTGTATCCGCCTTCTTCCGCCACTTCCAGCTTCACAACGGGCGTATTGAACCTGAAATCGATCTTGTCTTTGAGCTCATCGTAGATATTTTCAAGCACGACATAGTTAATATCAGTGCCGAGATGGCGCACCGATGCCTCAAGCAGCTGAAGTTTGTTCTGCATGCAGACTTTTTTCAGCGAGCTTCCCGCGGTCGAATACATTTTGGTATTCTCGCCGCCGTGGGAAACATTGATCCCGTCAACATACTGCATGAGCTCGATCGCCTTTTCCTTGCCGATATGTTCGTAGAGCGTGCCGCCGAAATCATTTGTGATATTGTATTTTCCGTCGGAAAATGCTCCCGCCCCGCCGAATCCGTTCATGATCCCGCAGGTTTTGCATTTGATACAGCTTTTGATCTTCTTGCCGTCGATGGGGCACTTTCTCTTTTCAAGCGTATTCCCCGCCTCGAACACTACGATCTTAAGATCGGGTCTTTTATTCGCAAATTCATATGCCGAAAAAATACCTCCCGGCCCTGCTCCGATTATTACAACATCCGCTTTTGTACTCATATTTTTCCTCCGCAATTATTCTTCAACGATCTCGATCGCGTCCCATACAGGGTAATTTATCTTGATGATAGTACCCTCTTCCCAGTGCGCGTATTCCTGCTCAAACAGCTCTCTCTGGCGTTTTTCTATGATCTCGATCTTGGCCTTGTTTGTTGCTTCCTCATCGTTTCTCTTGACACAATCGAAAATAAAGAACGCATCATCGGTATCAAATACGCCCAATATCTCACTTTCGCGCATATTAAAGACCTTATCGGCCAGCTCCTTCGAGAACTTCTCGGCAAGGCCGCTGTAATCCGCAACCATCTCGATAGCCGCATATTGCTCATTATCGAGCTGGCTGAGCTTCTTTATCTCCGGATCCGACAATGCTCTCTCATACAGCTCTTCTATCTTCGTTTTCAGTTCTGCCAGCTCTTCGTCGGAGAAGCGCTCGATCCCGTCATCGCCGTTCTCATAATACTTATTTGCACAAATATACTCGATCACGGTATGTCTGACCTCTTCGTCCGGAATATCCGTATCAATGTTCAGAGTCAGATTCTCATAAACCTTCATGGCAAGCAGATTATCGCAGTACACGTTCCTTACAGCCTCTTCGGTAATCCCGTATTTCTGCTTCTGCGCGGCTGTCAGGGTGTTCATATATTTCAATGTTTCGGTCTCAATGTCACCCAGCTCATCCTCATTCAACGAGATCCCAAGCTGTTCGGCGCGCGAGCAGACGATCTTCACATAGATGATCTGCTTTAAAATATCCTCCTTGACCGCATCGGCAATCGACCCTTCCTCGTCGGAAATGTGATATTTCCAAATATCCTTTCCGTACAATGCGGTAGCCGAGCTCACCTTCGGCATAGCGTACAGATACCATTCGGCAAGACTGATCCTTGCGGTTCCCACCGCCGCAACGGTATCTTCGAGAAGATCCGTCGTGATCCCCTCCCCGGCAGGTTCCTTGTCACAGCCTGCCGCAAATATCATAAATATCATGATCAAAACAAGAATACAGGCTCTTTGCGGCAATCCGGTCCTTCGTTTTGACCTGTTTTCGAAATTGTTCACTTCTTTGTACCTCTCTTATATTAATACCCGATCATATAAGATTCTCCGAAATTATTCCGGGTGGTCCAATTTAATGGCATTTATCGCCTCAAGTGCCTCTCCCAGCTGGGCGAAGACTTCCTTCGGCGTAAGTGTTTTCACGATCTTTTTGCGCGGTATCTCAAGACTGAAGTCAAAATACGGCTTCTCACCCGGTACCAGCTTTAATCTTCCCGAAAATCGGTCCTTCAGCTCCGGCAGGCGCGCCACATCGAGCTGTGCTTTTTCAAACAGCTTCATATTGACCTTCAGGCCCTTCTGGACCAGAGAGGTGATATAAACATCATGCGCTTTCGCCTTCAGCAGCGCGATATCCAACAGATTCTGGGCAGGTGCGGGAATATCCCCGTATCTGTCGGTCATTTCCTCGGAAATATCAAGCAGCGATTCCTTGCTGTTGATGCCCGCGATCCTCTTGTACATATCGAGACGCTGGATCTCGTTCCTAAGATAAGTATCGGGGATATGAGCGTCCATGTCAAGGTCAATAAGGGTCTCCCAGGATACTATATCCGCATTGCCCGATCTTTCCTTCAACACTGCTTCGTTCAGCAGTTTGCAGTACATATCATAACCGACCGAAGCCATATGTCCCGATTGCTCGGCGCCCAGCAGATTCCCCGCGCCGCGGATCTCCAGATCCCTCATGGCGATCTTGTAACCGCTTCCGAGCTCGGTAAAGTTCCTGATGGCTTCAAGACGCTTCTCGGCCACTTCCCGCAGGATGCTGTCCCTTCTGTACATAAGAAATGCATAAGCGTTCCTGTTGGAGCGTCCAACGCGGCCTCTCAGCTGATAGAGCTGTGCAAGGCCGAATTTGTCGGCATCATCGATAATGATCGTATTTACATTTGAAATATCAAGCCCTGTCTCGATGATTGTGGTCGATACAAGCACATCGGTCTCACCGTTGACGAAGCTGAACATGATCTCTTCAAGCCTGTGCTTGTCCATCTGTCCGTGGGCGGACTCGATGCTGGCATCGGGAACAAGTTCCCGCAGGCGTGCGGCTATATCATCCAGCATATTGATGCGGTTGAACACATAATACACCTGGCCGCCCCTTGACAGCTCTCTTACGATTGCCTCACGCACCAGCTCATCATTGTGCTCGAGCACAAAGGTCTGGATCGGAAGCCTGTCAATGGGCGCTTCCTCGAGCAGACTCATGTCCCTGATCCCGATCAGGCTCATATGCAGTGTTCTCGGAATGGGCGTCGCAGTAAGGGTGAGTACATCCACATCTTCCTTCAGCTGCTTGATGCGCTCCTTGTGCGTCACACCGAAACGCTGTTCCTCATCCACCACGAGAAGCCCCAGGTCCTTGAAGCCGACATCCTTTGAAAGCAGCCTGTGTGTGCCTATTACCACATCCACGCGCCCTGCCTTCATGTCCGCAATCGTCTTCTTTATCTGTGACGGTGTCGCAAATCTGGATAATTGGGCGACTTTGACCGCAAATTCCGACATTCTCTGAACAAATGTATTGTAATGCTGTTGTACCAGGACCGTAGTAGGCGCAAGCACCGCAACCTGCTTTCCGTCCTGAACCGCCTTAAATGCCGCACGTATGGCGACTTCCGTCTTTCCGAAGCCTACATCCCCGCAGATCAGCCTGTCCATGATCCTCGGCGATTCCATATCCTTCTTGGTCTCTTCTATCGCCTTTATCTGGTCGAAGGTCTCCTCGAAGGGGAACATTTCCTCGAATTCCTTCTGCCAAACCGTATCTGCGGAATAAGAGAAGCCTCTTCTTGCCTGTCTTGCGGCGTAGAGCTTCACCAGATCCTCGGCGATCTCCTTGACCGCACCCCTGACCTTCG
>JAGCZE010000291.1 GCA_017960415.1 Lachnospiraceae bacterium | reverse complement strand
CCTGACCTCCATGTGCTGTGCATCACGGTCGGCTGTTTCATGTTTGACCATTTCCTGGGCATTTTCGTTGATCTCGCCGTGCAGTTCTTCTTTGTAAATGATGTATCTTGATTTTCCCTTGAATTTTGCGATATATAAGGCTCTGTCAGCCTTCTTCATAAGGATGTCGTAGGATCTGCTGTTACGGGGATATTCCGCTATTCCGATCGAGAGCGTGAATTTATGGTCTTTATCAGGAAAGGCATTTCTGTATTTAAATGCAATACTCTGCATCACTCCGCGCAGCTCGTCTTCTGTCTGTATATCGGTCAGGCACAGGAAGAATTCGTCTCCGCCGAATCTGGAAGCAAATCCGCGTCCGTCCGCAGTCTCATGCAGGATCCGGGCAATGGTCTGGATGACCTTGTCGCCGAAAAGATGACCGAAAGTATCATTGATGGTCTTGAAATCATCGACATCGATCATAACAAAGGAAAGATTGACGGAGCTGCCCTTATCAACAAGCTTCTTTGCTTCGGTCAGCGCGAAAGGTTTATTGTAGAGGCCGGTCATAGCATCATGCGTATCGCCCCAGCTCACGAGAGTGCTGTCCTCAACGTCTTCGCGCACGAAGCCGTACAGCGCTATCTTTTCATTCTGCTGGAACTGCACATTACCTACGATCTGAAAATTACGATCTTCAACCGTAAAATTACTATGGTACGAGAACTGCACATCGAGGTCGGCGATGTCTTCGGCAATCATCTTTGAAAGCTTAGAAAAAACAGAGGTAGATGTAAGGATGAGTTTGCCGTTGTCGGAGTATTTGTAAATCTCGATCTCGTGGGAGGTAAATTTGTAATCAAACAATATCATGCCCTGTTCGGCCAGCAGCCACTGGTTCTTTTTTTGCTGGCTGATGATCTGGTAACAGCTGTCACAGGCATTCTCTATATCAACGATCTCGATCAGGAACAGGGACTTTTCCATCTTCAGGATACGCACGCGGCAGTTGCGCTTCTCTCCGGTAGCAACATGAAAACGTACGCGGACCGATGCTTTGGGATCCTTGCCTTCCAAAACACTGTGGATCGCCTTTTGGAATACGCCAAGATCCTTTTCGTAAATCCGGTCGGTAAGGATCGAATGATTCGTGATGCCCAGGTATTTCAACAGCTCTTCGTCAGTATTGTGACAGGTGAAGTCTTCGGCAAAGATACCGTTTCCTACCAGAAAAGTATTCATAAACTGCTCCTTTATATCAAAAAACTGAACCGTCTGTTACGTCTGTAAAGACTGTAACGGTAAAACGGATAATTTATCATCATTCATAATTTTGATCATAAATGCATATACACAATATATTTTAACAGAAAACGCCTGTTTTTACAAGTGTCATTCGAGGAGTCGTAGAATCCCCGTCACAAGATCGATGGATTTTTAAACTTTACTTTTAGCGGAATATGTGGTATAAAAATTCTTTGAGTTTTGTACTCATTTTTGCAAGTACTGAAAGGAGTTTTTTATGAAGAAGATCATTACGGCGGCATTGGTGCTCTGCATGTGTCTGGCACTTGCCGGCTGCAGCAAGAAGGAAAATCCCGTAACGGGATACAAAAGCGGAGATGTTACCCTCGGACAGTATAAGGGACTGACATATACAAAACAGTCAACCGAAGTTACCGAAGCTGACATTGACGAAGATATCGAAGCGGATCTCCGGGCCCATGCCGAAAAAGTAGAAGTAAGCGACAGAGCGGTTCAGGAGGGCGATATAGTAAATATTGATTTCGTGGGCAAGATCGACGGCGTAGAATTCGCAAACGGTTCGGGTAACGCACCTGACCTTCAGATCGGTTCAGGCAGCATGATCCCCGGATTCGAAGAAGGGATCATCGGAATGCAGAAGGGTGAGCAGAAGACTATTGATGTTACCTTCCCCGAAACCTATTCCAACAATCCCGATCTGGCAGGGAAAGCGGCTACCTTCGATATCACACTGAACAGTATCTCGGAAAATGTTGTTCCGATACTGAACGAAGATTTCATCAAGAACACGATGAATCATGATTCGCTCGAAGCTTACCGTGCAGCTGTGAAGAGCGAGCTTGAGAAAGAGGCTGAGGAAAGCGCAGAATCTGCTAAGTTTAATGATGTTATCGGCGCTGCGGTAAATAATGCCACATTTAACAAGGATCTGAAGGATGACATTACAAAGGCCAAAGCAAACCTGATCTCGAATTACGACGCAATGGCTCAGAGTTATTATAATGTTGATGCCAAGACACTGTTCGCGGCAATGTACGGAATGACCGAGCAGCAGTTCCAGCAGGCAATGGAGAACCAGGCAACCTCAAATACCAAGTACAATTTCCTTCTTTCGGCGATCGTTGAGGCTGAGAAGATCACTGCATCAGCCGATGAGATCGATGAGTATGCCAACAGCCTGATGACAGAGTACGGCGTAAATTCAATTGACGAACTGTATGCGATGATCAAGGAAAATTCGGGTATCGAAGGCAAGACCAT
>JAGCZE010000290.1 GCA_017960415.1 Lachnospiraceae bacterium | reverse complement strand
TGAGTGGACGGAATATCTGTACGGACTTCTTGTAAAATACGGGGTCTCAGGAGGGATACTCTGCGAGTTGGGCTGCGGCACCGGCAAGATGACCAGAAGACTGAAGGAAAAAGGCTACGATATGATCGGGATCGATAATTCCGCGGATATGCTCAATATCGCAAGATCCAGGGAAAATCCGGGGGACGAAAGCATTCTGTATCTTGAGCAGGATATGCGGGAATTTGAGCTGTACGGTACGGTTGCCGGCATTGTGAGTATTTGCGACAGTATGAACTATATACTGGATCTGAGGGATCTGAAGAAGGTATTCGGGCTGGTTAACAACTATCTCGATCCCGGCGGGATTTTCATTTTCGATATGAATACGATACATTATTACAGGGATGTTCTTGGAGCGGACATTATCTGCGACAACCGCGATGACTGCAGTCTGATCTGGGAGAATGAGTACGATCCGCGGTCCGGAAAAAACCGTTTTGATCTTACGATGTTTCGCAGGGAAGAGAACGATATGTTCAGAAAATTCGAGGAAACACATATCCAGAGAGCCTATCCGATCGAGAAGGTGAAGGATGCGCTGAACGGGGCCGGCCTTGATGTGCTCGCGTGCCTGCGGGCGTTTACGGGAAAAAGAGCATCGGAAAATGACGAAAGAGTGTATTTTATCGCAAGGACTCGCAAAGAACTTTTTAAGGGATAATCTGGTTGATGAAGTAAAATATGCTTGTTGAAGGGCTAATATGATTGTCGAATGGACAATAAGATTATTGACCATATAATAAGATTTCGGAGGAATAAAGCAGTAATGGATGATTATATAATCAGGGGGACAGCGGCCGATGACAGCGTCAGGATATTTGCGATGTCATCGAAAGAGATCGTCGAAGAGGCAAGAAGACGCCATAATACCACGAATGTCGCAACTGCGGCGCTCGGAAGGCTTCTTACGGCAGGGGCTCTGATGGGAGCAATGCTGAAGAACGATAAGGATGTGCTCACGCTCCAGATCGGATGCGCCGGTCCTATCAAAGGGCTTACGGTGACCGCGGGGCTCGGAACGGTCGAGAACAGTAATTCCAAAGCTGAGGGAGCCGGGATCGGCGGAACTGCCGCAGGTAACAGCGATGAAGCACATGCCGGCGGAAGAAGCGCAGACAACAGCGATGAAGTTCTGACTGGCGAGTGCGTCAATGTCAAAGGGTATGTAAATAATCCCCGGGTAGATCTGCCCCTGCGTGAAGACGGCAAGCTCGATGTGGGAGGCGCGCTTGGAGCCGGTATATTGACCGTCATCAAGGATATGGGGCTGAAGGAGCCGTTTTCCGGACAGACAGAGCTTGTGAGCGGAGAGATAGCGCAGGATCTGACATATTATTTTGCAAGTTCCGAACAGGTACCTTCATCGGTTGCTCTCGGAGTCCTGACAGCACCTGAAGGTGAGGTCCTGAGTGCAGGCGGATTTATTGTTCAGCTGATGCCGTTTGCATCGGATGAGGTGATCGACCTGCTGGAAAAAAATATCAATGCCCTCGAACCGATGACAACAATGCTCTCAAAGGGTATGACCGTCGAAGAGATAATCGGTGAGGTCTTAAAAGGGATGGATCTTACGGTCAGCGAAAAAATTCCTGCGGGATTCAGATGCGACTGCAGCAAGGAACGTGTAAAAAAAGCGATAATGAGCATCGAAAAAAGCGACCTCGAAGAGATGATCGCGGACAATAAACCGGTCGAGGTAAACTGCCATTTTTGCGGCGAAAGCTATACGTTTTCTGTTGATGACCTTGAGGAAATATACACGGAAAAAACAAAAAGCGAATGATTATTTTTCTTTTTTTATGAATTAAGATATAAAACTTGACAATAATGAAATATTAAGGTATATTATTGTTAGTTGTTTTATAACATTTACTACTATATTGGACAGGAGATTTAATTATGGCTAAGAGAGTACTTGTTTGTGATGATGCAGCGTTCATGAGAATGATGATCAAAGATATACTTACAAAGAACGGCTATGAAGTTGCGGGTGAGGCCGAGAACGGAGCCGTTGCTGTTGCAAAGTATGCGGAAGTAAAGCCGGATCTCGTTATGCTTGATATTACCATGCCTGAGATGGATGGTATCCAGGCACTGAAGAAGATCAAGGAGTCCGATCCCGGTGCTGTAGCCATCATGTGTTCAGCCATGGGCCAGCAGGCAATGGTTATCGAGTCGATCCAGTCTGGCGCGAAGGACTTTATCGTAAAGCCTTTCCAGGCAGACCGTGTAATCGAAGCCATTAAGAAAGTTATCGGATAAATTGCTTTTACAGCGGGTAAGGGGGATTTCTGCCCGTTAATTGAATATTACCATGAATTTACGGGGGAGGAGAGATTTTGAAATTTCTCCTCCTTTTGCGCGATAAGCGAGCGGGCAGCTCCGGAAGCTTGCTTCCGGTGAGCTGCCCCGAGCGAACGGTCACCGAGCGAACTATGGCTCGCGAGGTGCGCAATAAGCGATAATATATAACCGGGTGAAAGGCAAAGGAGGTTGATATATGAATTATTCCGAAATAACTGTTTCCGAATATCTTGCACAGACCGAAAAAGAACTCCGTGTGCCCATCACCACCATTATAGGCAATGTCGAACAGATCGCCAGGGAAAACGCCGATGCGGCGCTTCATGATGAGGTGATCGGCATAAAAAAAGCTGCCGATACCCTGATCTCGCTGACCGATGATCTGATAGATATTGTCAAGATCAGCAACAACGAGCTTGAACTTGTCGATGATGACTATGATTTTGAGGATATTATCCTGGAGGTTCGCCGTCTCATTGAAAAACAGGCGTCGGTGAAGGGAATCGAACAGGAGATTGATTTCGATAATAATATTCCCTGTCGTTTTTTCGGAGACAAGATCCGTGTGAGCAAAATGCTGCGGCGCCTGATCAGGCATGCCGTAAATGAGACCGAGACCGGAAAGGTAAAATTCAGTGCGACATGTATGCCCGGTTCCTTAGGGAGCGTATTCCTGCGCTTTGATGTGAGCGATTCCGGTCCGGGCGAGCTCGATGAGGATGTGGCGGCCACACTTGCGGGCAAGACTTCCAGAAACGGTATTTCAAGTGCCGCGACTTCGGTATTCATAATAAAATATATTGCCGGGCGCATGGGAGGCAAATTTACCGCACGTGCCAAGAAGGGCGAGGGCTGTACATTTACACTGCTGATCTCACAGAAGCCGGTAGGACAGGCTACATTCAAGGACAGAATGCTTGAGTTGGAAAATGATGATAACAAGGGGCCGAATCTGTTCGTCGGAAAGAAGGTCAGGGCATTGATAGCGGGCGAGAATAAAGAAGCCGCGATGGTTGGACAGCAGACAATCTATAAATACAAGATCGGTTCGGATATAACGGATGATCCCGAAGAAGCCCTGATGCTTCTGACCAGGATCAGATATGATGCCGTGATCGTAAATGAAAATATGGTTACGAAGGACGGCAGGAGCCTTACCGATGCGATCCGTGAGCTTGGAGAGGCATATCCCGAAAAAGCCGAATATTTCGACAGACTTCCTATTGTCGCAGCAGAATCGACATTGGGCATCGAAGCCGCACCGAGCAGCAGGAGAATAGACGGAAGGCTTCCTTTGCCGTATGACAATGAAGCTATCGAAGAATTGCTCAAAAAACTGCTTCCCAGCGACAAGATCAGATTCAGCGCGGAGCACAGCTACAAGACCCAGGGCATTGAGAGCCTCAAAGCATTGGGACTGGACGCTCCGGAGGCATTCGCCAGATTCGGGTCTGATGAAGATGGCTACAGGAAAGCGGTTCTTTCAGTATGCAGAAGCAGCGATACCAAGGGCAAGATGCTGAATTATTATCTTGACCAGAGTGATTATAAGAATTATATTGTAGTAATAAGGAGCATGTACGAAGTTACCCAGCTGATCGGTTCCGAAGAACTTTCAAAAGAGGCAAAGGAGCTTGAAAAAGCCGCGAAATACAATCCGGGACCCGAAATGGCTGAAAGAACTGCGGAATTCGCGGAGAAGTTCGAAACTATACTTGTCTCGGTAAGAGCGGTTATGGCGGATTCTGCGGATGAGGCCAACAAAGGCGCGATAGACAGGGAAGATCTGATATATCTGATCGACGAACTGAGGGGCTATCTTTCAAATTATCAGATAAGAGAGGTCGAGGAGCTGTTCTTTACGCTGGCCCAGTTCTCGTATGAGGATTCAAAGATCATGGAACTGATACATGAGGCTGAGGAGCACATGCTTGAATATAATTATAATGAGGTTATGGTAACGCTTGATACCATTATCACACAACTTCAGGTTTAAACCCGGGCCGGAACGGGCAGGATCAAATTGAGATCGTTATATTTCCGGCAGGAAGGATGAGTAAAACAGAAATGGCAGCAACCAAGAAAACAACAGAGAAGAAAACAACAGCCAAGAAAACCGGCAAGAAGGATGAGGCAGCAAAGAAGAATGCCTGGCTGAAGTATACGGACAAGGAACTCACAGCCGTAGATAAGCTTTGTGAAGAGTATAAGTCTTTTATTTCGGGATGCAAGACCGAAAGAGAATGCGTCAAAGAGATCGTTCGTCAGGCAGAAGCAGCCGGATACAAGGATCTGAGCACGGTTACAAAGGTAAAGGCCGGCGACAAGGTATACAGTGTCAATAAGGGCAAGGCCATTGCATTGTTCGTAGTGGGCAGCAGACCTCTTGAGGAAGGTATGAAGATCCTGGGTGCACATATCGATTCACCCAGACTTGATATCAAGCAGAATCCCCTGTATGAAGACACCGATTTTGCGCTGCTTGATACCCATTATTACGGCGGTATCAAGAAATACCAGTGGGTAACCCTTCCGCTTGCGATCCACGGTGTTGTATGCAAGAAGGACGGAACCGTGCTCGATGTAGTGATCGGTGAGGATCCCAAGGACCCCGTTGTAGGTATTTCCGATCTGCTGATCCATCTTGCACAGGATCAGCTTAAGAAAGATGCGGCCAAGGTGATCGAAGGCGAGGAACTGAATGTCACGGTCGGCAGCAGACCTCTCAAGGATGAGGATAAGGATGCCGTGAAGGCCAATATCCTGAAGATTCTCAAGGAAAAATACAAGTTCGAAGAAGATGATTTTCAGTCGGCAGAGCTTGAGGTCGTTCCGGCAGGTCCCGCAAGGGATTATGGTCTTGACCGCAGCATGGTCATGGGATACGGGCAGGATGACAGGATCTGCGCGTTTACATCCGCGAAGGCTTTATTTAACACCAAATCGATAGACAGGACCGGCGTATGCATCCTTGTAGACAAGGAGGAGATCGGAAGCGTCGGCGCAACCGGTATGCACTCGGTATTCTTCGAGAATATCGTTGCCGAGCTTATGGACAAGATGGGGGATTACAGCGAACTGAAGGTACGCCGCGCACTCGCCAACTCACATATGCTCTCATCCGATGTAAGCGCAGCATATGATCCCGATTTCCCTTCGGTAATGGAGAAGAAGAACTGCGCATATATGGGCAGAGGAATGGGCTTTAACAAGTTCACCGGTTCCCGCGGCAAATCAGGTTCAAACGATGCGAACCCCGAATTCATTGCCAAGATCCGTGCTGCACTTGAAAAGCACAATGTAAGCTATCAGTTCTCCGAGCTCGGCAAGGTGGATCAGGGCGGCGGAGGAACCATCGCATACATTATGGCCAAATACAATATGGAAGTTATCGACAGCGGCGTGGCACTGCACAATATGCATGCTCCGTGGGAGATCTCCAGCAAGATCGATATCTACGAGACCGAGCAGGGCTATGAAGCATTCTTGAAGGAGCTTTGATTCCTGCTTCGGGGATGGCTGAAAAAGGTTTGAAGGGCGTTGAATAACAAAAAAATAAAAGACACTTTCCGAGGTACATTTCTGCAAAGACACTTCGGAAAGTGTCTTTTTTTACCTGAAAAAATTGCTTTAATTAAATACCGATTTCTGATAGAATAAAATAAGGAGAATGTTTACCTGAAGTAAACAATAATTTTGTGTATAAATACAAAATTTCCATGAAGGAAAAGGGATAATGTTACAGAAGGAACAGAGGTAGTATATGGGGAAATATCAGCTCCCGGAAGCGGAGAAAAAGTATTTTGAGCGGCTCAGTCAGCCTTTTGCGGTGTATCAGTATGTCGACAAAAGGGTTGTTACACTTGCGCTTTCTGACGGATTCTGCTCATTATTCGGTTATGAAGACCGTGATCAGGCAATTTATGTGATGGACAATGATATGTACAGGGATGTATATATCGAAGATGTGCCGCGTATTGCCGATGATGCGATCCGATTTGCGACAGAAGGCGGAGAATATGACGTTGTATACAGGTCGAGGACTCCAAAGGGTTCAGGCTATACGGTGATCCATGCCCACGGCGTTCATGTAATGACCGAAACAGGCATACAGCTGGCTCATGTCTGGTATATGAGCGATGGAACCTATTCTGAGGAAGAAGCCTCGGGTCTGACCGATCTCAGGGATATTCATTCGGCTTCATTTTTTGAAGAAAGCATAAAAAGAAATTACAGGTACGATAATCTGACAGGGCTTCCGAACCTTACATGGTTCTTAGAACTTGCAGAAGAAGGAAAAGCAGCGATGAAAGCGAAGGGGAAAGAGCCGGCGATGCTTTACTTCGACCTGAACGGAATGAAGTATTTCAACCATAAGAACGGTTTTGCAGAGGGAGACCGGATGCTTCAGGCATTTGCGAGACTTCTGATCAGAACCTTCAGCTATGAAAACTGCTGTCATATCGGTGCCGACCGTTTTGTGGTATATACGAAGGAAGAAGGTCTTGAAGAGATTCTTCAGCGCTTCTTCGTCGAAGCCGAAAAGATCAACGGCGGCGATATCCTGTCTGTACGAGTGGGAATATTCCCTTCCAGCATTGAAGAGGTATCGGCAAGTATTGCGTATGACAGGGCCAAGATCGCATGTGATACGATACCTGCAACAGGTGTTTCCAATTACCATTTTTACGGCAAAGAGCTCAATGAATATGAAATGCAGCGCAGGTACATCCAGACCAATATTGACCGTGCCATAGCCGAAAAATGGATAAAAGTCTATTATCAGCCTATCGTGCGCGCCGTCAATCAGAAAATATGCGATGAGGAAGCTTTAGCCAGATGGATCGATCCCGAAAAAGGAATCTTATCTCCTGCCGAATTTATCCCGCATCTTGAAGCGGCAGGCCTGATATACAAACTTGATCTGTATGTACTTGAGCAATCTCTTGCGAAGATAAGTGCTCTGCAGAATGAGTTTGGGACCGAGATCGTTCCGCATTCCATAAACCTTTCAAGGTCGGACTTCGATGCCTGCGATATAGTAGAGGAAATACGCAAACGTGTTGACGAATCCGGCGTCGCCCGCAACAAGATCACGATCGAGATCACCGAAAGCATCATCGGAGAAGATTTTGATTTCATGAAAGAGCAGATCCTGCGTTTCAGGGAACTGGGCTTCCCGGTGTGGATGGACGATTTCGGAAGCGGTTATTCGTCGCTGAATGTACTTCAGAGCATTCCTTTTGATCTGATCAAATTCGATATGAGCTTTCTGCGTAAGCTGGACGAAGGAGAAAACGGTAAGATCATCTTGACTGAATTGATGAAGATGGCCACAGCTCTTGGCGTCGATACAGTCTGCGAGGGTGTGGAGACAGAGGAACAGGCCCGTTTCCTGCTGGAGATCGGGTGTTCCAAGCTGCAGGGATATTATTTTGACAAGCCGCATCCGGTGGAAGAAATATATGCAAAGATCGCGGAAGGTCTGAAGTTCGGTTTCGAGGATCCGGGGACTTCTTCGTATTTCGAATCTATCGGACGGGTAAATTTGTACGATCTCGGTGTTGTAGCAGGTGAGGATGAGCAGAATTTCCATCATACATTTAACAGCCTGCCCATGGGTATTGTGGAGATCAAAGGGGATTCTGCCCGGTTTGTCCGCAGCAATCCTTCCTACCGGGAATTTATGAGACGCAATTTCGGTATCATAATCACGTCTTCTGAGGACGGGTATCACAAGTTCAGTGCGGCGTTCATGAGAAATATTTCCAAAAGTTGCTCCGAACAGGGGCTCCGGACATTTATCGACGAAAAGATGCCTGACGGTTCATTGGTTCGTTCATTTGTCAGGAAGCTCAGTACCAATCCGGTTGACGGAAGCATCGCTGTCGCGATCGCGGTGCTCTCCATTTCGGAACCGGGTGAAGAGGCTACATATGCCGACATAGCAAGGGCATTGGCGGCGGATTACAATATTATCTATGTGATTGATACAGAAACGGATCAATACATTGAATATACCTCTTCCGTAGGTGTTGAAGAGCTGAACAAGTCGCGTCAGGGTGCGGATTTCTTCGGTGTCGGAAAAGAAGAAAACATGCTCAGGATATACGATGAAGACCGGGAAGAGTTCTCATTAAGATTTACGAAAGAAACCGTGCTGAAAGAACTGGAAGATCAGGGAGCATTTACGGCAATCTACCGTATCGTTGATGACGGTATCCCGATATATGTCAGCATGAAAGCCATACGCCTTCAGAGCAGCAGCCGTGTGATCATCGGTATAAGTACCGTGGACGCTGAGATGAAGCAGAGAGAGCATCTTGAAAAGGCCAAACAGGACCGGGCTTCCTTAGCAAGACTCATGGCCATCAGCGAGGAATATCTTGCGCTGTATGCTATCAGAACCGAAACGGGGCATTATACCGAATACACTGCATCCGATGAATATGAAGCATTGGGCTTCGCAAAGGAAGGAGAAGATTTCTTCCGGCAGGGAGTCATCGACGCTCAAAAATCAATATATCCTGAGGACCTTGGGAGATTCCTCGAAGGATTCAGCAAAGAGAACATCCTGCGGCAGATCAAGCAGAGCGGTGCTTTCAAGATGGACTACCGCATGATGTTCAAGGACGGTTTGCAGGAAGTAACACTCAAGATAGTATCATTCACCGAAGGAAAAGAAAGCCAGCTGCTGGCAAGTATCAGGGCATGGCATGTGAGACACGGAAAATAAGGCAAGATACATTTACAAGTATTTTTAATCTGTTTTTAATCTTCGATAAAAGATGTTTTAAAGATCCCGCGATATACTCTGTTTGTGACAAAAGAACGGGTACGGACTATAAGAAATGCCGGAAAACAATATTTCGTTGCAAGAGGTTGGTAAAATGAGCGCACATATTCTGGTTGTGGAGGATGAAGAGAAGCTGGCCCGGTTCATCGAGCTGGAGCTTACTCATGAAGGATATACGGTCAGCAAGGCATTTGACGGAAGGACTGCACTGGAGATGGCAGAGCAGAATAATTACAGCCTGATCCTTCTTGACATCATGCTTCCTGAACTGAACGGCCTTGAGGTATTAAGAAGGCTGAGCAAATCAAATCCTACTCCTGTGATACTGCTGACGGCCAGAGATGCCGTTATGGACAAGGTAGCAGGGCTTGATGCCGGTGCTGTAGACTATATTACCAAACCATTTGCGATAGAAGAACTGCTTGCACGTATACGTGTTGCCCTGAAGCTGCACGGAACGGTAAAAGAGCCCGAACATGCGGCAGAACCCGCAGCGAC
>JAGCZE010000289.1 GCA_017960415.1 Lachnospiraceae bacterium | reverse complement strand
TTTCCTGATCTATATGCCATATTATCTGTGTATCTGTTTCGGTACACTCAAAGCTTGTCCGGATGTGAGTCCAGATTTTCGAAAAATTGAATTCATACGGTGTTCCTTCATACCAGAATGCCGAAAGAAGTTTATTCTCCAGCGAGATCATCCCCACTTTCGGTTTCCCGCCACCTATGTCAAATACGCTGTTTTCCAGCTTTTTTCCTGTGATCTCACTTGTAAGGTTACAGGAGCTGATCCATATCCAGGGTGAGGTAAAATCCTTTCCCCAGTTCTTGTCAGCATAGCCGTAAGAGGTTTCGGGTAATATTATGTACTTTTCACCGTTCCATATCACTTCACCTTCATATGCCGTTTTCATACCCTCAGCATGCCAGAACATCTCGAATGCCTGCAGATCGCGCATGGGTTCCGAAGCTCCGTAACCGACATTAAAAGCGATCTGTTTGTCGATCTTCAGTTTCCAGCTCATCTGTCCGCTCTGGCTCATCCATTCGGGATGTGCCGCTGCCTCTTCTTCCGAAACCGATACGCTTCCCTTTGTTTTATCTTCGGAAATATAGCAGTCATCGGCCTTTATACGATACGGAACTCCGTAGTCAACCTTTATTTCTTTCCATCCGAAAAAGCGATGGAGCTGGGCGGCATCCTTTCCCCATGAACCTGCTTTTATCATCAGATATGACGGCTTGATCCCCTTTTCCCTATTTTCGGGAAGCTGCCCAAATACAGGTTTTTCCGACCCATATTCGGGATTGCACAGAAAAAATTCTATAAAAAATGCTTTTTCTTCTCCGGTCTTTTCATTATGTCCGGTAAATGAATGCCACCACCAGTCATATCCGCATTTTGCCTGTTCACCGAACAACTGACAGGCGTTTCTTGAAATATCATGTGTATTGAACATAAACCGCTCCTTTTTTGTTCACTGAAATACCGAATTTATCATGATTTCCGGTGATTTTTAATTATTTGGGCTTTTCAGATCCGGCTTTTTCAGAACAGATTTCTGATCTCATACAGGTCGTCCACCCGTGCATAAAGCATTTTCGATACTTCCTCATCCGGTTCCGACAGATCAGGTACCATTACCACTTTACATCCTGCATCGAACGCGCTTTTTACTCCGTTAGGGGAATCTTCCACCGCAAATGTTCTTTCGGGCGGCAGCCCCAGTTCACTGCATGCGTGTATATAGATATCCGGTGCCGGTTTTCCCTGCTTTACCATATCGGCACAGATGATCTTGCTGAAAAGATCCCCGATCCCGATCCGGTCAAGGTATCTTTGAGTCCGTGCATATTCATTCGCGGTTGCTATGGCCGTTGTTATATTGTTTGAGATCAACCATTTCAGAATTTCAACAGCGCCCTTTTTAAGCGGAATTCCATGCTTTTCTATGAGATTTCTGATGAGTCCGCGCCGGTAATCCCGTACCTTATCGTAATCAAAATCCTCACCGAACCATTCCTTGAATTTCAAAGGGGCAAATGGTCTTCCCAAAGACCTGAACTCAAGCACTCTTTCGGGTGTTACTTCGTACCCGAAATGTGCAAGGGCCTCAGGCCAGGCTTGTTGATAATATTTTTCGGTATCCGTCAATGTACCGTCCAAATCAAAAATTACCGCATCTACCGGTCGCATTATCTGTATCTCCTGTCAGTGCAAATGGACACCTTGCCAACCAAAGTTGACCCGGTGACCGTTCTTTTGGGACAGTTTTTAAAGCAAGCTTTCGGAACTGTCCTTTCGCTTATAATAAAATAAAGGCAGACAAACCTGAATATGGATTGAAATATTAGTTTGTCTGCCTTTCCGGTTTCATTTATTCTTCATCATTGTTGTCAGTATCTTCACTGTCTTCGTCTTCTTCATCTTCTTCAGTCGGGAATATCAGATTTTCCTCTGCTTCCTGATCCTCTTCATCCTCGAAACCCGCCGTTTCTCCGGAATGTCCGGCATTTTCTTCGGCATCTTCTTCGGTTTCACGGATCCTTGCGATATTTCCGACCTTCACATCCTTTGCGGGATCGAGTGAGATCAGCTTAACGCCTGTTGTTGCCCTTCCGCATACACGGACATCCGAAACCGCAAACCTTATGACGGTTCCTTCAGTCGTGATGATCATCAGCTCAGCATCCTTATCTATGATCTTGGCGCCGACCTGATCACCGCTCTTCTCTGTGATCTTATAGCATATTATTCCCTTACCTGCTCTGTGGCGCTGCGGGAATTCGGAAACGGGAGTCAGCTTGCCATAACCGAGTTCAGATACGGCCAGAACATATTCTCCCTGATTCGAAAGCTGCATTGATACAACTTCATCGTCTTTATTATCGAGCCTGATTCCGATAACACCGATAGACTGTCTGCCGGTGACCCTGACTTCCATTTCATTGAAGCGGGTACAGATTCCCTTTTTCGTAAATAACAGTACGTCCTGCTTCTCATCCGTACATTTTACGCCTATCAGTTCATCATCTTCACGCAGTGTGATCGCATTCAGACCAACTTTTCTGATATTGGCATATTCCGAAAGCCTTGTTGTCTTGATAAATCCGTTCTTGGTGGCCATCAGCAGATAGCTGTCCGGATCAAATCCGCGGACTGTGATGGTAGCCGTAATATGTTCATCCCCTGTCATCTGCAGCAGGTTAACGATTGCGGTTCCCCTTGCAGTCCTTGAAGATTCGGGTATCTCATAAGCTTTGAGCTTGTATAGACGGCCCTTGTTTGTAAAGAACAGAACATAATGTTTGTTCGTGGTCATGAACTGCTCCTCGATAAGATCTTCATCGATCGTCTGCATGCCCTTGATGCCCTTGCCTCCGCGATGCTGAGCCTTGAAATTGTCGGGAGTCATACGCTTGATATATCCCATTCTGGTCATGGCTACGACAACATCATCATCGGAGATCATATCCTCATCGGTCAGATCATCATCGATTCCGATCTGTGTCTTTCGGTCGTCACGGTATTTATTGCCGATGGCATCAACTTCATCTCTTACGACACCGAGCAGTATCTTTTCATCGCCTAAGATTGCCTTATATTCCTTGATATCTTCCATCAGCTGTGCATATTCGGCTTCGAGCTTTTCTCTTTCCAAGCCTGTCAGCTGGCGCAGACGCATATCAACTATTGCCTGTGCCTGGACATCATCGAAACCGAAACGCTTCATGATCTCTTCTTTGGCGTCATTTGTGGATTTTGAAGCTCTGATGATCGCAATGATCTCATCAATAACATCGATCGCACGGATCAGGCCTTCTTTGATATGGGCTTCCTTTTCCGCTTTTGCCAGATCAAATCTGGTACGTCTCGATACAACATCTTCCTGATGTCTGATATAAAGAGTCAGGATATCCAGCAGAGAGAGTACTTTCGGCTCATTATCGACCAAAGCGAGCATATTCACACCGAAGGTATCCTGCATCTGGGTATGCTTGTAAAGCTGATTTAATATTACCTGAGGATTGACATCACGTCTCAGTTCGATGCAGACCCTCATGCCCTGTCGGTCGGATTCATCGCGTAATTCGGTAATTCCGTCGATTTTTTTATCTTTTACGAGATCTGCGATCTTCTCGATCAGGCGAGCTTTATTTACAAGATAAGGCAGTTCGGTTACTACTATCCTGTTCTTGCCGTTGGCCATGGGTTCGATGTCTGTGACGGCACGAACCTTGATCTTGCCGCGTCCGGTCCTGTATGCTTCATTGATGCCGCGCCGGCCCATGATGGTTGCGCCGGTGGGGAAATCAGGTCCTTTGATTATCTCCATAACCTCTTCTATCGAGGTCTGTCGATCCTCATTGATCCGGTTGTTGATGATCAGCGTAACGGCATCAAGAACTTCTCCGATATTGTGAGGAGGAATATTGGTTGCCATACCTACCGCAATAGCTGTAGTTCCGTTGATCAGAAGGTTGGGAACACGTGCCGGAAGAACTGTGGGTTCTTTCTCGGATTCATCGAAGTTCGGTATAAAATCGACCGTATCCTTGTTGATGTCGGCCAGCATTTCCATCGCGATCTTACTGAGTCTTGCCTCGGTATAACGCATCGCAGCGGCGCCGTCACCGTCCACCGAACCGAAGTTGCCGTGCCCGTCCACCAGAGGATAATGAGTAGACCATTCCTGAGCAAGGTTTACCAACGACCCGTAAATGGAGCTGTCACCGTGAGGATGGTATTTACCCATTGTATCGCCGACGATACGCGCACATTTACGATGGGGCTTGTCAGGAGTATTCGACAGTTCTATCATGGCGTACAGAATACGTCTCTGTACCGGCTTTAAACCATCCCTGACATCCGGCAGCGCACGCGACGCAATAACCGACATGGCATAATCTATATACGATGTTTCCATCGTATCTTTCAGATCGACCGGATTGATCTGATCATATGTTTCGTCCATATGTAATCTCCTAAGCTATATCAATATTCTTGGCATATTTTGCGTTCAGCTCGATAAACTCGCGTCTGGGTTCTACATTATCGCCCATCAGAACATTGAAGGTAACATCGAGCTCTGCCTTGTTATCTTCGTCCATGCTGACTTTTTTGAGAGTTCTGGTCTGCGGATCCATGGTAGTCTCCCACAACTGGTCGGCATCCATCTCACCAAGACCTTTGTAGCGCTGAACCTTATTATTGCTGTCACGTCCTATCTGGACCATGATATTGTTGAGCTGATCGTCATTGTATGCATACCAGACGTTTTTGTTCTTTTCAACCTTGTACAACGGAGGCTGTGCAAGGTATACATGTCCCTGCTTAATAAGCTCGGGCATAAAACGATACAGGAATGTGAGCATCAATGTTGCGATATGGGCACCGTCCACATCGGCATCGGTCATGATGATGATCTTATCGTAACGAAGTTTGGAAATATCGAAATCTTCGGAAATTCCGGTACCAAAAGCAGTGATCATTGCCCTGATCTCAGCATTTCCGAGTATCTTATCAAGTCTGGCCTTTTCAACGTTCAGGATCTTTCCGCGCAGCGGCAGGATTGCCTGGGTAGCTCTGTGTCTTGCGGTTTTGGCCGAACCTCCCGCGGAATCTCCCTCGACAATGAATATCTCGCAGTTTTTCGGATCCTTATCGGAGCAGTCTGCAAGCTTTCCGGGGAGACTCATGCCCTCAAGAGCGGATTTACGCCTTGTCAGATCACGGGCTTTTCTTGCTGCATCTCTTGCGCGCTGTGCCAGAACAGCTTTCTCAATGATCGTCTTTCCGACCTGAGGATTCTGCTCCAAAAAGATAGTCAGCTGTTCGGAAACAATATTATCTACAGCACCTCTTGCCTCGCTGTTGCCAAGCTTTTGTTTGGTCTGGCCTTCAAACTGGGGCTCCGGTATCTTGATGCTGATGATCGCAGAAAGACCTTCTCTTAAGTCTTCTCCCGACAGATTTTCCTCATTCTCCTTGAGGAGCTTCATATTACGGGCATAATCGTTAAACGCCTTTGTAAGCGCATTTTTAAATCCTGTATAATGTGTACCTCCCTCGGGAGTCGTTATATTGTTGACGAAACTGTAGCAGCTCTCGTTATAACCGTCATTATGCTGCATAGCTACTTCAACATATACATTGCCCTTTTGTCCTTCGCAGTAAATGATATCGGGATATAAGCATACCTGGCTGCGGTTTAAGTACTGAACATATTCCTTAATTCCGCCTTCATAATGAAATTCCTTGGTCTGTTCAGATCCTTCTCTTTTATCGTTCAGAATGATCTTCAATCCTTTGGTCAGAAATGCCATTTCGCGAAGTCTGTGCATCAGGGTTGAATAATCATATACGGTTTCTTCGAAAATAGATTTATCGGGCAGGAAAGTAATGGAGGTTCCGCGCCTTTCTGATTTTCCGATCTCTTTGAGCCTGTCGGTGGGTTTACCTTTTTCGTAACGTTGAAAATACTTCTTTCCGTCTGTTTCGACAGTAACTTCCAGCCATTCCGAAAGAGCATTTACAACAGATGCTCCTACACCGTGAAGACCGCCTGAAACCTTGTATCCTCCGCCACCGAACTTACCGCCGGCATGCAGTATCGTAAATACAACTTCTACTGACGAGATGCCCTTTTTCTTGTTTATACCTACGGGAATTCCCCGGCCGTCATCTACTACGGTGATTGAATTATCCGGATTGACCGAAACATCTATAGTCGTACAATAACCCGCAAGTGCCTCATCCACGGCATTGTCCACTATCTCATAGACAAGATGATGAAGACCTCTTGAAGATGTGCTTCCGATATACATACCGGGTCTTTTTCTGACCGCTTCCAGACCTTCTAGTATCTGTATCTGATCGGCACCGTACTCGCCGTTATTTGTTGTATTTTCTAAATCTGGCATATCTGACCTCCGAATTTATTTCATCATTCAATTATCTCACTCACTGTCCCGTTATCTACCCTGTATATCCTGTCGCATTTGAGTCTTTCACGGATGAATTCCTCAAGTCCGGTACAGGTGATAACAGTCTGTATCCCGCTGATGCTGTTTAAAAGCTGATTCTGTCTGTTTCTGTCGAGTTCCGACAATACATCGTCAAGCAGCAGCACCGGATCGTCTCTGACGTTGTTTTTAACAAGTTCTATCTCAGCAAGCTTCAGTGTAAGGGCAACAGTCCTTTGCTGACCCTGTGAACCGTAGGTTCTTGCATTATCGCCGTTTATTATGCATTCAATGTCATCGCTGTGAGGTCCGACATTGCTCATTTTACTCATGATATCTCTGTCACGGCTCAAAAATATATCATTTTGTATCCTGTCGGCAGTTGTATTCGGAACATATCTGATCACCAGCTCCTCTTCTCCGTCCGTAAGCGTCTTATGGATAGGAGCCGCTATCTTATTCAGATCTTCAATGAATTTTTTTCTTCTTTCGATGATCACTTTTCCGAAACCCGATATCTGTTCGTCCCAGATATCAAGCGTGCTTTTAAGACTGCTGTTGACAAATATCTGCTTCAGCAGATTGTTACGCTGCAATATAGCCCTGTTGTAGGAAGAAAGGCTGAACATATACTCCCGGTCAAGCTGGCATAACTCTGCATCAATAAAGTTTCTGCGCTCTGACGGTCCTTCTTTGATAATAGAAAGGTCATCGGGTGAAAATGAAATAATATTCATCATACCGTACACTTCGGTGGCTTTTGTCACCGGAATTCCGTCTACAGTAATCCTTTTAGCCTTGTTCCTGGTCAGGTGGATATCTATCTTTCGGTCAAGAAGAGTCTTTTTAAAATACATTTTCAGATGAGCTTCGTCCTCACCGAACCTGATCATATCCTTATCATGGCTCCTTTTCTGGGAGCGTGTTGTACAGCACAGGTAAATAGCCTCCAGAATATTGGTCTTTCCCTGGGCGTTATCTCCGAAAAAAATATTAACACCGTCCGAAAGCTCAATATCAAGATTCTTATAATTTCTGAAATCCATTAATTCCAGTTTTTTAATTATCATGGTTATTTAATGATATACTGTTCACCTTTAAATGAAATAACATCGCCCTTATAGCATTTACGGCCCCTTCGTGTATCAACCTCATCATTTACCTTTGCATGACCGGCTTCTATCTCAAATTTTGCTTCAACGCCTGTTTCTACGGCTCCGGCCAGTTTCAGGGCTTGTCCCAGCTTAATAAATTCATCTCTGATAATTATATCTTTCATAAGCCTGTCATCCTTCACTGTTTCCGATATTTACGGGAAGTATCAGATAAATGTAGCTTTCCTCTTTATTTTTGATAAAGCAGGGAGCCTTCGAGTTGATCAGATAGATATCGATGTTCTCATCATCGATATTTTTCAGTACATCCATGATAAACTTCGGATTAAATCCAATCA
>JAGCZE010000288.1 GCA_017960415.1 Lachnospiraceae bacterium | reverse complement strand
CCAAAATCGCACATAGTTTATTATAACACGAAAAGTTGTCTTGTCAACAAAAATTTTATTTTCCCTTGATCACCTCAACCAGATCACCAAGTCGTATTTCTTCTTCACTTCCGTCCTGCATGCACTTGAGTTTTGCGGTCCCGCTTTCTATCTCATTCGAACCAAGCATCACAACATACTCTGCTCCAAGCTTGTTCGCATATTTCATCTGTGCTTTTGCAGAACGATCCATATAATCGGTTTCGGTAACGATGCCCTCATCACGCAGTGCCTTAACAAGCTTAAATCCGTCAGCCCTAACTTCCTTACCGAGCAGACCGACATAAAGCTTCGGACCTTTTTCTGTTACAAGCTCGACTCCCTCTTTTTCGAGGAAATATATGATCCTTTCAATACCGCATCCGAATCCAACCGAAGGAATATCCTGTTTCTCATCGATCTCGCGTACCAGGCCGTCATATCTTCCGCCGCCGCACAGTGTAAAGCCTTCCTCACTTACAAACTCAAATACTGTTTTGGTGTAATAATCAAGGCCGCGTACAATGCCTGTATCGATCTCATAAGGGATCCCGGTTGCATCCAGCAGGCTCTTTAATTCATCAAAATGCTCTCTGCACTCATCACAAAGGTAATCAACCGTCCTCGGTGCATCCTTTACGATCTCCTTGCAGGAAGGAACCTTACAGTCAATGACACGGAGAGGATTCTTCTGCATACGTTCCCTGCAAGTACCGCACAGCTCGTTCTCATATTTTGAAAGATATGCCAGCAACGCGTCATTATAGGTTTTACGGCATGTAGGACATCCGATGCTGTTGATATGAAGTTTGACCTTCTTAAGTCCGAGTCTTGAAATAAATGTATTCAGGAACGATATCAGTTCAACCTCACATAACGGACTCTTCGAGCCGATCATCTCAACTCCGAACTGATGATGCTGACGTAATCTTCCGCTCTGCGGCTGCTCGTATCTGAATGCCGGAGTAACATAAAACAGCTTCATCGGCGCAGGCTCAGCATACATGCTGTTCTCAAGATATGCACGTATTGCACCGGCGGTGCCTTCCGGCTTCAAAGTGATACTTCTGTCACCTTTATCCGTAAATGTGTACATTTCTTTCTGAACAACATCGGTAGTCTCACCCACTCCGCGGGCAAACAGAACCGTATGCTCAAAAACCGGAGTGATGATTTCCTTCATGTTATATTCCGCCGCAAGCTTACGGCCAATTTTCTCGATCTCTGTCCTCAGGGCCATATTGTGTCCGAACCAGTCCTGAGTTCCCTTGGGTCTTTGGGTAATCATTCTTAATCTCTCCTTTATTTCCTCAATATTCTCAGGCGAATCTCGCCGCGAAATGCTTTCCCTGAGTATCTTCTTCCTTTGAATATCCGCTCCTGTATTGCTCTTCCTGCATCTTGATCTGCTCGGCCAGCTGCTCCATCTCAAAGAACTCATCGGAATGGACCAGTTCCATGAAACCCAGAAAAATCTTCATGTCAAAGTTCTTTACTTCTTCTATCATCAGTTCAATAGCGGTCTCTTTATCATAAGCCTTGCGGTAATGCCGGTCGGAAACCAGGGCGGAATAAACATCACAGACCCTTAGTATCCTCGCGCCGTAAGGAATATTCTCTCCGGAAATATTATCGGGATATCCCGAACCGTCGTAATTTTCATGATGATGGAAAACAGCCTGCCTGAATTCGTTATCTCCGATCTTCTTCTCACACAACAATTCATATCCGAGCGTCGGATGCATACGGATATATTTCATTTCGTCAACTCTTAAGATATCTTCTTTTCTGCTGTACAGGCCATCCCCGAGCCTTAGTTTGCCGATATCGTGCACGAGACCGGCCTTCATAACCTTCATGCAGAAATTCTCCTCACACCCGAGAATCTTACTGAGCCGATATGCAAGATTACCCACATATTTACCGTGAGTCATTGCATCTTTAATATCGTCCTCAACTGCGCCTTCTATATCAAACAGAGCTGTATATTCATCAATATCGAATATCATCTTCTATCCTTCCTTAAACATACGCACACCATACGACATTATACATTATAATAAAAGAAGCTGATATTTTCAAGTGATAATCATTTTCCATATCCACCCCATTTTACTTAAATATCCGATTAACTGACTTGTAATCATCTATTCTGCGTCGGCTCCTGTTTTTTATGCCCCGGGGTTTCAGGACGGCTCTGTCTGCAATATTACAGGTCGGATTACTGGCCAATTTGCCCAATGTAATCCGACCTGTAACATCGCATCACGAGCCTTCTGTGAAGAACACAGAGGCATAAAAAACAGGAGCCGACGCACATAAATCCCGGTACATTAGCTCCCGTATAAATCAAATTATGTCTGAATCAGCCCCTTCAGGCTTCCTGTTTTTTGAATTTTCTAATCTCTGTAAATGCAGCATGGATGCAGCATATCAGCATTACTATGATGCATAAGGGTCCGGCGCATTTGATTGCCTGAACAATGAAGCCTGCCGATAAAAGCTTTGCGGAATAGTGTCTTGCATTCTCGGTTACAACCGCATCCTCGGAAACAATCGAATCATTGTAGGCAGTGATAAGCTCCGAAAACGACTTCTCGAGCTCGCCAATCATCTCATCGATCTTCTCGATCTGCTTATCTGCGCTGGTCTTGTCTTTCGTTGCCGAAGAAGCAGCTGCCGTAAGATCCTCCAGGTGCATCTTGTAGTCGTTTATCTCGGTATTGATCTCAACGATCCTGTCAGAGATATCCTTCTTCTTTCCGATCAGGTCCTCGTAAGTCTGTTTTGAATTGCTTTCAACCTTTACCAGTGAATCTCCAGATCCGATGAACACGATATCATCGGTCTTGTAAGAAGCAATGAGCTCATTCAGCTCTTCAAGATTCTTTTTTTTGTACTCGAGTTCATTCTCAAGCAGCTGGATCTCATACTCATACTGATTCTTCAGTCTGGCATTGGAAACCGTAAACGCATTGATCGTGACCGCTGCCTCAAGCTTGGACAAAGCGTCATTGGAAATATCCCTG
>JAGCZE010000287.1 GCA_017960415.1 Lachnospiraceae bacterium | reverse complement strand
GTCAGCTCCTATCTCTATAGTCAGCTTGACTGTGCTCTTTCCTAAATCTTCGGTTGTGAAACTCATATATGTCCTCCTACATTTTCAAAGCTTATCCCTATTCGCTTTATCGTACAATATAAAAAAGGGAGTGCCCTGTTCATAATCCTTAACAGTATAGCACACCCTTTTATTTTTTTCCAGTACTTTTTTATCTCACTGCAAACCGCACGAATAGCGGCTTTTACTCCAGCGGTCCGATATACGGGTCCGGATCGACATAATTGCCGTTTACCTTGATGCCGAAATGCAGGTGGGGACCCGAAGATACACCGGTGGAGCCGACCAGACCGATCGTCTGTCCCTGCTGAACATAATCCCCGACAGCCACAAGCTGTTTGGACTGGTGGAAATATACGGTCTCGTAGCCGTTTCCATGATCGATCCTGACATAATTGCCGGCCGAAGAGTTATATCCGACTCCGACAACGGTTCCCGCAAGCACCGCGACAATTGGCCATCCGAAATCGCCGCCGATATCCCAGCCGCGGTGGAAACTCGTGGCGCCGGGCACATTGATATTTCTGTATCCCCATTTCGTAAATGTCTGATGGTCGCCGGGAAGCGGCCAGATCATCTTGTACGGATCGGTTTCGTCAGTCAGAACGATCTTGTTGATCGCGTCATAATCCTTGACAACCGATTTATTCCCGCTGTTGTTCCTGTTCTGAGCAGCCTCTGCTGCTTTTCTTTCGGCCTCCTTGCGGGCTTCCTCTTCACGTCTTAATCTTTCCTCTTCCTCTTTGCGCAGGCGCTCTTCCTCAGCCATACGCTCTTCTTCGGCCGCGATGATCTTGTCGATCTCGGCATTCTGGTCACTGATCTCGCTGATAACGTCAAACAGGTGTTCGTCGGTAATTCCGAGTTTCTCGGTGATCGCCTCTATCTCCGCAGCCTTTAAGTCATACAGTTCCTGTACCGTAGCGCGGTCAAATTCTTCCTGTTCCAGCAAAGTGTTGTAATTCTCAAGAGTTGCTTCCACCAATGCCTCATGGTCGGCAACTTCCTGTTTGGCCGCCTTATAGCGTTCGAGAAGCGAATTGTCATATTCCTGGATGTCCTGCAGATACTCGATCTGGTTCAGCATATCCCCGATGCCTTCGGAACTTAAGAACACATCCATGATCGTGGTTTCGCCGTTCTCGTAAATGTATTTGATGCGGGCCTTCATTGTCGCATACTGATCCCGCTCTTTCTGTTTGGCTGCTTCAAGCGCATCCCTGGTACGGGCAAGCTCTTCTTCCGTTTCCTTTATCCTGGTCTGGGTCTCGAATATCTTCAGGGACATATCGTTCAGCTTCAGATCCAGTTCTTCGATATACGCTTCTGCGTCATCCTTCTGCTCGCTGTATTTTTCGATCAGGCGCTCAGCCTCCCTGCGCGATCTTTCAAGCTCTTCCTTCTTTTCCTTGGCTTCCTGCAGTTTCTTTTCGTATGCTTCCCTCGCCGCGGTATCCGGCGTGAAGGCATGTGAAAGGCTGACTCCGGCAAAAGGGGTCAGGACCATGGCCAGCAGCAGTATCAGTGCTGTAATTCGAAATCCTCTGTTTTTCTTCATTCGCGGTACCTGTTTTCTTTTTTTTACACCTCATCCGGCGCTCCGCGCCACCTTCCCCTCAAGGGGAAGGCTGGCTTTCTCCTGTTCTGCCTTCCCCTCAAGGGAAATCTGGCTTTCTCCTGTTCTGCCTTCCCCTTGAGGGGAAGGTGCCCCGAAGGGGCGGATGAGGTGTCGCTTTCTGTCACTTCAGTGCCTTCCGGTCTATCTTTCCGTTCGGTGTGGTGGGAAGTGCCTCCATCCTTACAAGCTTCTCAGGGCACATATATCTGGGCAGCATATCCTTCAGCTTCGGCAGAAGCTCCGCCTCCGTTATAGTTCCCACATAATACAGGCAGATCTTCTTTTTCTCTGCATTGTACACACATGCGGTCATCTGCACGCCTTCAATACCCGAAGCATCGGCCTCGATCTCTCCGAGCTCGATCCTGTGGCCCATATGTTTGATCTGGAAATCCTTACGCGAAACAAAGGTCAGCTCGCCTCTTGAATTGTAGCAGCCGATATCACCGGTCCTGTAAATGATCTCGGGATATGCGGTATTCAGCGGATTCTGTACAAATGCCTTCGCTGTGCGCTCGGGATCGTTGAAATAACCCAATGTGACCGAATTGCCCCTGATGCAGATCTCTCCCTGCTCGCCCGGCTTGGCCGGCTTGTCTTCATCATCGAGCAGAATGATCTCACGGTTGGGGAAAGGCTGGCCGATCGGGATCGGCTCACCCTCCTCAATCTCTCTCTCAACCCTGTAATAGCAGCACATTCCGGTAGTTTCCGTAGGTCCGTACAGATTCGTGAAGCGTGCCTCGGGCAATGCCTTGCGCCACAGCCTGAACTGCTTGAGCGGGAAAACCTCGCTTCCGAATGCGATATTGTTCAGATATTCGGGCTTGATGTCATCAAATGTACCGAACGCACTGATCATCGTAAGCGCCGAAACTACCCAGCAAACGGTATTGATCTTATGCTCATTGAGATACTCAACAAGCAGAAAAGGTGTCGAGAACAGCTTCTTCGGGATCAGATAAGCCGTAGCGCCGTATTTCAGAGTAGGATAGATCTCCTTCAGGCACGCATCGAAGAACAGCGGCGACTGATTGCCGAATACCGTATTTTCGTCAAAGCGCATAATCTCACACAGCTGCTCGATATAATCCACCACAGACCTGTGACATGCGACAACACCCTTGGGCACTCCGGTGGAACCCGAAGTAAATACAATGTATATCGGATCGATATCAAGCATATGCCTGTAAATATAATCGATGGCGGTTTCATTGATCTCAGTCTTCAGCAGCTCATCGAACAGAACGATCTTTGAACCGAACTCATCAAAGCCCTCGGTCTGCTTGATCGTTTCTTCGTCGCAAATGATCAGCGGAGACTTTACATTTTCGAGGATCAGACGGATCCTGCTCGCGGGCATTTCCTGATCGATCGGTACATAGAAATTTCCGCCGGTGATGATACCCAGGAAAGCGGCCACCTCTTTCGGCGACTTGTTCATATATACAACTACCGGCCTGCGGTAAATACTCTGATTGTGCAGATATGTGCCGACCTGACGGCTGATGTTGTACAAATCACGAAAAGTAAGACCTGTGGTGCCGTCGGAAAATGCCACTTTATCCGGACATTTCCCGACAATATCATTCAGATAATTCAAAACAAGTTTTTGCATGATCCTTCTATATCTCCCTGAGAATTTCCGACCCGGTCATATTAACAGCTGAATCAATTATGCTTTTTCAGTTTGGTTATCAGGTCTTAGTAAAAATTATGTATCTTCAGTTCATCCTGGTGGCACTCGAAGCGTAAGTTATCGAGATAATATTGCCGGCCTTGAGGATAATACGCAGCTCCATACCGTCCTTTGTATAGATGTATTCCTCACCGTTCTGTGTATAATCCGTTCCGTAAACCGACTCCATTTCCGCCTTTGAGCTGCCGATATAGATACCTTCGGGTGTTGACAATATATCATCAAACAGATAAATCGTGGAAATATAGTCTTTCTCACCCTTCGGATAAGTAACTATCTCAAAATGAGGATATGTATAAGTCTTATCAAGTCCCTCAAACGCGCAGCTCGTAGCCTCAAAATAGCTGTTAGCCTCGGGAAGCGACTTCAACGCCTCGCTCATAGGCATATCAACCGCAAGCTTCACACCGTTCGCATCGAAAATATAGCCCTTCATCTCGAACTTTTCTTCCTGCGCTCCCACGTTCTGAGCCGAATTGTCGTTACCGGCGTTTGAAGCGGTATTTCCGGCATTCTGAGAAGAATTCTCGGAAGATGAGTTCTGCGCCTGACTGCCGTTATCCGGCGACCCCGCATTCTCTTTGTCCGAACCCGAGCAACCGCTTAAAACCAATATTGCGACCATAAGCAAAGCCGCCATTTTCATAACAATCTTTTTCATTTTTCCAAAACCTCCGTAATCTTATACTTTCACTTTTTACTATATTTTACCCTATTAAGTTTTTTTTGCAATATTTATATTGTTTCTCAAATTACTATTCACAGTTATTCTGCCCGGAAAACTCACGAAACCTTGCTTTCAGGGAATTTTGCCAGCAGTATAAACTATGAAACAATAACCCCATAAATGAACAAGTCGCCTACAAAACAGGCGAATTGTACAGAAGTAACTTTGCTACTCTCGATTACGAATGAGGGGAGTGTAGCGTGAATACTAAATGACTATACACAGTTAAACAAGCGATAAGGCTGCAGCACTGGAAAGGAGCAGGGGGCTGTCGTACTAAATAATATAACGCAAGAACGGATCCAAAAAACAATCTGCACAAGCGGTTGAAATTCTTATTCGGTGTGAGAAAGCACTTTTGCAAAAATCGCTACTGTCTGAACGAAAGTGAGTTTAGCGATTTTTGCAAATGAGAGTGCTTTCGAGCAGCGGATATAGAATTTCACCGTGCGGAAGCCGTTTTTTGGATCCGTTCTTGCGGAATTATATAG
>JAGCZE010000286.1 GCA_017960415.1 Lachnospiraceae bacterium | reverse complement strand
TGTATCCTGTCTGATCGCCTGCTCGTCTTCGAGTGCGGCAATGACGACCATGCTTGCAACGAAGTTTAACCGCGACGCGGAGCTTTCGGCCGCGATCGTTTCGTATTCGACGCTTCTGGCAATAATCGTGATCCCGGTGTTTGTATCAATCGCTGGATATCTGATACCGTAGGAAATAACGATCGAAGGATATCAGATACCAAAGAAAGTATCGATCGCGGGATATCTGACACCATAGAAATGTATCGATTGGGGGATATCTGATACCATAGAAAGAATCAATCCCAGGCTATCTGATACCGTAAATAAAGGAATAAAATGACTCGAGAACTTACAAAAGGCGCGGTAATGCCGCTGCTGATCAAATTTACGATCCCG
Organism: Lachnospiraceae bacterium; assembly: GCA_017960415.1. Next base: position 6,724 of record JAGCZE010000286.1, on the reverse strand, counting down.
CTTGTGCTGGGCAATCTCTTCCAGCTGACCTACAATGCGGTCGATGCGATAATCGTCGGAAATTACGTGGGTCCTGATGCCCTTGCGGCGGTCGGGATCTGCAATCCGGTCACCACATTAATGATATTGTTCCTGAACGGGCTGTGCATCGGCGCTGCGGTCCTGATGGGCACCCAGTACGGAAGGGGCGATCACGAAACGCTGCGCCGCCAGGTCAGTACGACCATGCTTGCCGGGATCATCTTTTCTGTAGGGCTGTCAGTGCTCTGCATAATATTTGCGAGACCCATACTTACATTTCTGAGGACCGATCCCACGATCATGGATATCGCAGTCCGTTATCTTCGTATAATATTGACCGGTCTGTTATTTACCTTTTTATACAATTTCTACTCTTCGACGCTGCGGGCACTGGGAGACAGCTATACACCGCTGTTTTTCCTGATCGCCAGCGCCGCGCTCAATATCATCGGCGACCTGGTATTCGTTGTGCTGCTGAATACGGGAAGCGACGGATGCGCGGTTTCGACGGTACTCAGCGAGCTTCTGTGCTGTCTGGGCTGTTCTCTATACATTAGGAAAAAGGTTCCAGTGATCTACATCAGAAAGACTGAATTGAAGATTGACCGAGCTCTCCTCAAAGATACAATAGGCTACGGATGGGCATCGGCAATGCAGCAGGGAACCGTGCAAATGGGCAAGATAGCGGTGCAGGCTGTTGTCAATACCATGGGAGTGGCGATCGCAGCCGCATTTACTGCGGTTAACAGGATCGATGATTTCACTTATATACCCCAACAGAACATTGCTCATGCAATGACGGCTTTCATGGCCCAGAACCGCGGCGCCGGTGAAGACAGGCGTGTCAGGGAAGGCTTTTTGAAAGGTATGATCCTTGAACTCATTTACGGACTGATAGTGTTCGCAGTATGTACATTATGCGCCGTTCCGCTGATGAAGCTGTTTATAGGAAATGGGGACGCGGCAGAGGCAGTGGGGACAGCCGGTATCACAAATGATGCGGCAATTACGGGATCGGCCGCAAGTGTCATAGCTCACGGCGTCAGCTATCTGAAGCTGATAGCGCCGATGTATCTTCTTCCTGCTGTGACCAATGGAGTGCAGGGATATTTCAGGGGCATGGGACGCCTGAAGATCACGCTTGCCGCGAGCTTTACCAATATGGGAGTGCGCGTTGCAGCGGCAATGGTGCTGGTATTCGGCTTCGGTTTCGGTATCGAAGCGCTGCCGTGGTCCTATTTTGCAGGCTGGATAGCAATGATGATCGTAGAACTTCCCTTACTTTTTTCGGGCTTGTTTAAGCGAAATATTCAGGAAAAATAGCGTATTTATCAAATAAAAACATTATTAAGGATCATTTTGGATACAAATTTCATAAGAAAAACTGTGAGAAAAATAAAAAAACTTTTAAAAAGATACAAAAAAAGGTTCAAATGTATCCAAAAAGTATCTTTTTAGTTTTATAGTGTACCCAACGTAAGAAATACGAAACAAAAAAACATGTTACTTATATAGGGAGGCAGATATGAAAAAGTTTTCACAGTTAGCAACAAAAGCTCTGGCAGTTATCGCAGCTGTATCGCTTGTTTTCTCTACCAGTGGCGTGAAGGCGTTTGCAGAGTCACATGACTGGCATACTTCGCCTGAGACGGGCAATACCGTTGATATGGTGTTCAGCGTTATCCAGGAACCCAATCAGCCCGGCGTTGACATGACCGACAATCATGACAGATATGACGGACAGCCTGAAGGTAATTACAATCAGATTCATTCGGTTCCTGAGGAGACCGGTAACGCTGGCAGATTTTCGATCTTAGTATCTGATGATGCAGTTGTCGGAGAAATCAGAAGCGCATTGAACAACTACTACGATAGCGAAGAGTACAGCGATGCCAAGAACCTGAACGAAATGATGATTGAGGAAAACGAGAATTCCAGAAATCTGGTTGAAGGCGTTCTTAAAAACGTTCTGAGCGAATCTGATTATACCACACTTAATAATGTGGCTACCAAATATATGGCACATCGCCTGTTTACCAATGTTGAAGAAGGCGCATATGTTCCTGATTGGGAAATTAACTGGTACATTATCAAGTATCAGATCGATGGTCATGAAGTAGGCGGCAGATTCCATGTTGACGGTGTTGTAAATACCTATGATATCTGGACTGTAGTTTACAACTTCATGAAGAACAACGAATCCCTTAGCAGCATCTCCTTGGATGAAACAATCAGGGTTCCTCAGGATACAACTCCTGATTTCGACAATGATGATATTCTTGCAGCATCTCTCGTAAGTGAGAATACATACAAGGATAACCAGTTCGCTCTGAGAACCAATGAAGATGGAACCAAGTTTAACCTTGACAGCAGCAAGCACATTATCGCGATCTACTACGATATGCTGATTGACGAGTGGACCGTTGTTTACAACTTCGTTAAAGATGATGAAATTGACAGCATTAAGTTAGAAGATACAATTACAGTTACAAAGGATGAAACTCCTGATTTTGATAATGACGATGTTATTAAGACTGCATCTGCAGTAGACGAGAAGTACACCGATCTGGATGATCTGTATGTTCTGAGAATTAATGAGGATGAAACCGAATTTAGTCTTGATGATGAAAACAAGATCATCAATATCTACTTCGATTATGTTGAGCCCGAGCCCGAGATAGTTGATTGGACTATAATTTACAATTTCATGGACGGCGAAGATGTTCTTGATCATGTTGACTTTGTAGATGTTCTTCAGGCTCCTGAAAATGAAATTCCTGTATCAGACGGTAATAAGATCAAGTCAACTGTAGATGAAGAAGAAATCAAGACAACCGCATCAGCAGTAGCTGAGAAATATACCGGACTTGATGATCAGTATATCCTGAGAGTTAACGCCGATGGCGTGATCGTAGTAGCTGTTAACGATGACTTCAGAACCCTTACTCTTTACTTCGATTATGAAGAGCCCCAGCCTGAATATGATAACTGGACAGTTGTTTACAACTTCGTAAAGGGTGAAGAAGTTGAAACCGTTGAAAAGAATCAGATCAAGGTTCTGAAAGATAAGACACCTGAATTTACCAATGAAGATGTTATTAAGCCTGCTACAGAAATTGATGCAAAGTACACCGATTATGTTCTGAAAGTTAACGCAGATGAAACCGAGTATTCTTTCAATAAAGAGAAGAAAGTCATCAACATCTACTACGAGTATGTAGAGCCCAAGGAAGAAGAGCCCAAAACTATCGACTGGAACATCGTTTACAATTTCATGAATGGTGCAGAAATTCTTGATCATGTCGATTTTGAGAAGGCATTACAGGCTCCCGAAGGCACAACACCTGCATTTGGCAATGACAATGTTAAGAAGACTGCTTCTGCAGTTGACACAAAGTTCGCCGGCCAGGATGAGAAGTTCAGCCTCAGAGTAAACGCTGATAATACCGAGTACATTATTGACGAAGCTAATAAGACATTCGTAATCTACTTCGATATGGCGAAGGAAGAGCCGAAGGAAGATCCCAAGGAAGACCCTAAGGAAGATCCCAAGGAAGAGCCCAATGTTCCTGTAGTACCTACCACTCCTTCAGATCCTACTCCTTCCGGTTCAGTAAACTTTGTTTACACTCTGACAGTTGAGTACATTTACGAGGATGGAACCTCTGCAGCAGCTCCTGCAGTCAGCTATCTTGAAGCAGGCAGCAACTACAGCGTTGCATCACCCGCAATCGAAGGCTACACACCTGATAAAGCAGTTGTTGCTGGCACAATGCCTGAGAACAATGTAAATGAGACAGTTGTTTACAAGACTGCTCCCAAGACCTCAGAGGTTGTAGAGGATGTTGTTCCTCCTACAACTCCCGAAGGAACACCTGATGATGATACAATTGATGTAAAGGTACCCGAGATTCCCGAGGGAACACCTGCAGATGATGAGGTGTTAGATGATATTCCTGCTACCAGCGAGACTCCTCAGGGCGCTCCTGAAGATGAGCCCGAAGATCTTGAAGATGTTGGTCTTCCCGAGGTACCGCAGGGACTTCCTCAGACAGGAACCACTCCTGTAGCAGTATTCTTCGGAATGGGTCTTACCTGCATCATCGCCGGTGCGATCGTAGCAGGAAAGGCACTCAAGAAGGAAGAAGAAGAGAACTAAGAACAATTGAATTTAGTGAGTAAATGTGTATAATATAATTAACAGACAGCCGGAGAGTTGATCTCCGGCTGTTTTTTTCAGAAAGTTTTTCACGAGAGATTTTTTAGGAGGGCGATCCATGGCAGTACACGTAATCGACGAAGCTAACAGGTGTTTACAGTGCAAGAATCAGAGATGCAGGCAGCAGGGGTGCCCGATCGGGACCAATATCCCCGAGATGATACGGCTGTTCAAGGAAAACCGGATGATGGAAGCGGCACAGATGCTGTTTGACAACAATCCGCTTTCGGTGATCTGTTCTCTCGTATGCAATCATGAAAATCAGTGCGAAGGCCATTGTATCAAAGGGATCAAGGAAAACCCCGTTCATATTTCGTCCATCGAGAATTATATTTCCGATTCCTGCTTTGAGCGTATCGAACTGAAGCCTGCTCCGTCCAACGGGATGAAAGCAGCGGTTATTGGGGCGGGACCTGCCGGGATCACGATCTCCATCATTCTGGCGCTCAAGGGCTATTCGATCACTGTATTCGAGACCCGTGACAAGATCGGAGGCATCTTAAGGTACGGAATACCGGAATTCAGACTGCCGAAATCGATCCTTGACCGTTATTACCGGAAGATGCGCGAACTCGGGATCAAATTCCGCCCGAATTTTGCTATCGGCGGCTCGACCAGTATACAGGATCTTTTAAATGACGGCTATAAGTCCGTTTTCATAGGTACGGGCGCCTGGAGGCCCAGAAAGCTGAATATTCCCGGCGAGACCTTTGGTAATGTTTTCTATGCCATCAACTATCTGAACAATCCCGATGTGTATGAGCTTGGTGACAAAGTTGCGGTGATAGGTGCGGGCAATGCGGCAATGGATGTTGCGCGAACCGCGATCCGTCACGGGGCAAGAGAGGTAACGGTCTATGTGCGCGGAGATGAGGTGAATGCTTCGAAGAGCGAATTTGAATATGCCAAAGTCGATGGTGTACGGTTCGAGTATAGGAAGGCAATCGTGCGGATAGAGGATGAAGGCCCAGTATTCTGCGATATGGAGCCGACCGCCGGTGAAGATGAAAAACCTGTGGGATTCCGCATCCTGGAAAATACGGAACATCTGATACCTGCCGACAGTATTCTGGTCGCGATCTCCCAAGTTCCCCAGGATAGGCTTGTGACACGTGATAAAGACCTGAAGCTCAATGAAAAAGGCAACTTGGCGACCAATGAAGACGGGGAAACCACGATCCCCGGAGTATTTGCATCCGGTGATGTTGTAACAGGCGCGAAGACTGTGGTTGCCGCCGTGGCTGTATCAAAGAAGATCGCCGAAGATATGGACAGGTACATGAGGGATCAAAAGTGAGCGGATTAGTATTCAAAGAACTTTCGAAAGATTAAAGTACAGTGATAATTCCATCCTCCTTCAACAGGTCGGGATACTCATAATACACATTTCCGATACCGGCCGATGCCAGCAGACCTTTGATATGACGCGCCTGTGCTTTCTGGGCGTCTCCTGCGTTACGGTAACAGCCCCATTCTCCGATGAATGCAGGAAGACCAATGGAACGGATCTTCTCAAGCAGGCTGCCGAAGATGATGTCTATCCTGTCTGTGCCGCCGGTCTCATATTCATCGGTGTCAACGAGGATATCGTAGCCGTGAGGGGCATACGCCTGCCCGCTGATGACTTCGCCGGAAGGCGTAACTGCGGGCCGGATCATCGAAGGAATTCCGGCATTTGCGAAATAATTGCTCTCAAGCAGGAGTATTGTATCCGGATCGACTTTTCTGATCGCATTGAACAACTCGTCATAAAACGGACATAGTGTATCCTGCTCAAATTCGCCGGTTATCGCGGCTATTCCGGAAATAAGCCCTGACAGAGCAGACATATCGGATATATCGGTGACGGATCCGGCATTCTTTTCAAAATCTCCGAGGATACATGCAATTTCTCCGCCACGGCTTCCCGGGAAGGGTTCATTGAAAACATCATAGGCCACAACACCGGGATGTCCTGCAAAGCGCTCAGCCAGATGCTGCCACATTTTTATGAAATGAGTCCTGATACCGGTCCCGTCGGGAGCTGCGGCATTGTTCCAGAAATTGTCAAATGCATGCCAAACCGCGGGGCTGATAAGATATGACTCGCTCCACAACTCTGTTCTGATATGTTCTTCACCATCCGTAACGGTGGCCCAGACAGGGGCTCCGTCTGAAAACATGATCCCGTACAGATCCTGGTGCATATCAAGGAAAACCGGAATATTCTCGGATGAAGCCATATTTATGATCGCTTCAACCTTGTCCAGATAGTTTTCGTCGTAAATGCCGGGTTCGGGTTCGACACCGTCCCAGAAAATCCCGAGGCGTATGAGGTTGAAGCCCTTCTCCTTCAGGAATTTGAAGTCTTTTGCGGTATAATCACCGTTATAATTCCTGCTTTTGTCTTTGCAAACCATATTTATACCTTTGGGAATAAATTCTGTCCGGTCCCGGGTTACAAAGCGGGTACCACTCACTGAGATCAGTTTTTTCATAATGAAT
>JAGCZE010000285.1 GCA_017960415.1 Lachnospiraceae bacterium | reverse complement strand
TATTTTCATCATAATAATAACTTTCAACGGTAAGATCATAGGCCCAGACAGGATTTGAGGTGGTCAGACGGTACAGGTTCCCATTGTCGTAATATTCATACTTGTAGATGTGGTTGTACTCGTTATCAGGGTCCGTCGAAACATTCTGTGAAGTCTCTTCGGTGATCCTGCCGGATTTGTCAAATGTAAATTCCATAACATAATCGGCGACATTATACTCCTCGTCCTCATAGACCGACTTTTTAACGCTGAATTTCCCGTCACCGAGGTCTTTCACCTTGCCGTCATCCTTAAATGCGATCTTCTTTCTCGAGGCGTTGTCTCTTAAAACGTATCTGAGCGGCAGCCAGGGGGAAACATTGTCAAATGTCAGTTTCTTTACGCTCCTGCCCGCTGCAACCTCAAACGCCCGGTTCGTGTTCAGAGTGATCTTATTTCCCGACACGTCTTCGATATATCCTGCCACATTCACGATCGTTATCGACTTGAATTTTGTTTTGTTTGTGATCACGGATTCTTCGGCATCGACGATCAGGTTCTTCTTTTTTGCCTTCTTTGAGGAGATCGTGATCGGATCGACGGTTGCGGTACGCAGAATGATCGTCCCGACATTAGGATCCTTCAGGGCGCTTTTCAGCTGCTTCGATGTAGCAACACGGACCGTAGTCTTCGCAGCAGCCCGGACTTGCTCAGGCTTTACCCATACCGACATCACTGTCATAAATAAAGCAAATACCGTTATTATCGCAAATGTTTTCTTTAAACCGCCAAATCCCGATCTGCTCATAGATCATCCTCCTTTATTCAACCGTTACGGATTTCGCAAGATTTCTCGGCTTGTCCACATCAAGGCCCTTCGCAACACTGATATAGTAAGCAAGCAGCTGCAATGTTACGATCGCAAGGCTGGTCGCGAAATGCTCGTCGCACTTCGGAATATATGTACAGAAATCAACCGTATCTTCAACCGAATAATTGCCGTAGGTCGTCAGACCCATCAGATAAGCGCCTCTGGCTTTGCACTCAACCATATTCGATATAGTCTTTTCATGGAGTCCGCCCTGTGTCAACGTTCCGATAACCAGTGTATTATTTTCGATCAAGCTGATGGTACCGTGCTTAAGCTCGCCTGCCGCGTATGCCTCACTGTGGATATAAGAGATTTCCTTGAGCTTTAAGCTGCCCTCCAGCGAGATCGCATAATCAATACCTCTTCCGATAAAGAAGATATCGTGTGCGTTCGCAAATTTGGATGCAAACCACTGTATCCTTTCCTTGTCATCAAGGATCTTCTCGATCTTCGACGGGATCTGTTCCATATCAGACAGCAAAGCCGAATATGTACCGGCATCGATGGTTTCCCTTGCCCAAGCCATCTGTAATGCAAGGCAATAACCCGCTACAAGCTGTGTACTGTAGGCCTTGGTCGTTGCAACCGCTATCTCGGGACCCGCAAGGGTGTACAGTACCTTGTCTGCCTCGCGGGCGATAGAAGAGCCTATGACATTGACTATCGCAAGAGTCCTGATACCCATTGCTTTTGCTTCACGCAAAGCCGCCAGTGAGTCTGCTGTCTCACCTGACTGACTGATCACGATCACGAGTCCGTTCTTATCAAGCAGCGGCTTTCTGTAACGGAACTCGGAAGCCAACTCCACACGAACCGGGATCCTCGCAAGATCCTCTATCACGTATTGCAGCGCTACTCCGACATGATATGCCGAACCGCAGGCAGTGATATATACCTGTGAAATATCTTTTAGATCTTCATCCGACAATCCCATATCGGTCAAATCTATATGCAATCCGGACTCCGAGTTATCACCTTTCACAAGCGATACGATCGTATCGGCTACGGCTTTGGGCTGTTCATGGATCTCCTTGATCATGAAATGCTCGTAACCGCCGCGTTCCGCTGCCTTGGCATCCCACTCGACATGGGTTGATTCTTTCTGTATCTCATCCCCGTTCAGGTCGTAAAAATGAACCTCTCCGGGCTTTAGGCAGGCCAGTTCCAGATTGCCTATATAATAAACATCCCTGGTATGATTCAGGATCGCGGTCACGTCGGAAGCCGCATACGTGCCTTCTTCGGTAACTCCGATAACCATAGGGCTGTCCTTACGTGCCACCCAGATCTCTCCGGGTCTTTCCTTAAACATGACCGCAAGGGCATAGGAACCTCTGATACGCACCATTGTTTTGGTGATCGCGTCAACAGGACCGATGTTGTATTTTTTGTAGTAATAATCGATCAGCTTGATCGCTATCTCGGTATCGGTCTGGGAATAGAATACATAATCGTGTCTGGTCAGCTTATCCTTCAGTTCCTGATAATTCTCGATAATTCCGTTGTGAACGGCACTTACGTTACCGTCATCGGAAATATGGGGATGCGCATTGGTCTCCGACGGTTCTCCGTGGGTAGCCCATCTCGTATGCCCGATTCCGGTTGTTCCGAGTACGGCTTTTCCGTTATCGGTCTTCTCATACAGGTTTTTGAGCCTGCCCTTTGCTTTTACGACTACGATATC
>JAGCZE010000284.1 GCA_017960415.1 Lachnospiraceae bacterium | reverse complement strand
GTTTCCTGAATACATAAAATATCAGCATCCGCACAGTTGAAAAAATCGCCGAAGCCTTTATTTATGCAGGCTCTTAAACCATTTACGGTCCATGATATCAGTTTCATGTCAAAACCTTAATAAGTGTAAACAATATCGCTGTAATCGGCGTCATCTTTGATCATCGTATATTTCTTGTAGCTCTTTGAATTATACAGGCACATAACATAGGTTGCGTCGATCGTGTAACACTTCTTCTTACCGGAATCATATACCTGATTCCAGTCATGATATTCCTTTACATTGGGTGTATGGCCGGTCACTACCTTCGCCTCTACTCCGACACTCCTGAGCATGGCAGCCATAAGACAGGAAATATCATAACAGATACCGAGCTTTCTGTCATAAGTGCTCAAATTGTTGGGCAGATAGTAGTTGGTAGCTGCCTTGGTGCTGAGCAGCTCATAATCGTAAGCGAAATTGGTGATAATGTAATTGTAGATCTTCTTGATCTTGGTATTATCATCCTTGGCACCCTTTACAAGAGTCTCGGCTTTCTTGATGAAGCTGTCCTTAACCTTGTAATTGATTACCATGCTTGCGATCTCAAATACTGTTCCGAAGCCTGATTCAGTAAGTTCAACCTCTTTGGTCTGAAGAACAACTGCCTTTCCGTCGGATCTTACCTTGCAAATACGGATCTTATAGGTACCGGCACCCTCGGTAAGAGGTACATATACGGTCTGTGAACCTTTTTCAAGCTTATAATAATATCTCTGGGTGTTTGTACCTGTTGTGGTATTCTCTGCGAGAATAAGCACAGTGGTATCCTCATTGTTCGTAAATTTGATCTCTACGGTTCCGTTCTTCTGGTCTTCAATACCGTCTGCCGCATCTGCGGGACGCACCGGTCCGTAAACACCGACCAGAACAGCTGCACAGAGCAGCAACGCCATAATCTTTTTCATAGTTTTCATGATCAAATACTCCTTTCCTTTTGTTTTCGACTCCTTGAACAATGTTCATCTTCCTTTCACAGATTAAATGCGCTTATTTACAGCATGATCGTCAGGTTATTAAGTCCAAGCGCATTGACATATTTGACATCCTTTGCCATTTCGAATACCAGCTTCAGACCAAGTCTGGAATATGAATTGTCAAAAGCATGTTTTTTACGATATTTAACCGGATCGAATCCCTTGCAGTCATCTCTGAAGCCGATTATCCAGGCTCCCTTCTTGTCGATCACGCGGAGCATCATATTGTGATCCTTGCCGTCACTGAAACCGTGCTGGATAATATTGGTTCCCATCTCTTCTATACACAGAGACATCCTGGAACAGGTCTGCTTGTCAGCGCCATGCTCCTTACAAAATATTCCGGCGCGTTCTGCCGCATCGGTTACCTGCTCTATGCTGGAAATAGGGAATTCCAGCGCATCCTCGTCGTTAACTCCGAAATCGGGGTCAAGCATCGAATATGCCGGCGCACTCACAACAACCTTCTTTTCCCTTACCCAAACGATGATACTTGTAGTGAGCAGTGTCATGGTCTCTCCGACCAGGAATGCAAACCAAACGGCTTTGAGGCCGCCGATCTTATTTAATATAAATGCCGCGATTACAACGTAAACAAAATTCTGCAGCAGTGACACCAGTTCGGAGAGTCTGATCTTCTCTATTCCGAGATAGTAATTCTTGAATGAGGAATTCAGTGAGCTCGGAACAAGGCAGAGAAGGAATACTCTCAATGCATAGGTTCCGAGTCTGAGTACATGCCCCTCATCGGCAATAAACAGACCCATGATGCCGCGGGCCGGTATCATAAAGGCGATCATTGCTATAAAATCGAGAACGATCGCATTTCTTACGAAAATACGGACAAGCTCGTGCATCGAATGCTTATCCTCTTCGACATAAAATACACTCGCAAGTGCAAGCGCTACGGTACCTATACCTGAACCGATGGCGAAACATATGCTGCCGACAGTCGACAGAACGGAAAAGACCGCTACGCCGTCACTTCTTCCTGATGAAAGCAGTATCAGGTTGACCGAATAAACCATCAGTGTATAGCACACCTGATTGACCGCAGTCGGAATGCCGTTCTTTAACAGTTCGGCAAGACCACGCAGTTTAAATCTTTTTATCTCAAATTTATATATACAGGACTTCGACAACAGGTAGAAAGCTGCCACAACCAACGCCGCATAATAGCTGACGGCCGAAGCAACTCCCATTCCGTAAATCCCGCCGTCTATCAGAAGGACATTTACAAAATCCATCACAATATCGGCTACAGTCATTACGATAACAGCGATAACGAGTCTCGTCCTGTTATTTGACAAAAGCATGTAAGGAACAAGTATCTGTGAGAGGATAAATGCCGGTGCTCCGAACATAAAACCTCTCAGATACAATCTTGTCAGTTCAAAAACCTCAGTACCGGGTTCCGCTCCAAGCAGTGTACAGATCGGATCGGTAAAGAAACAAACCGCAAACAGACCTATGAGCGAAACAAACAGGGCAAGCACGATGGAGGCGGTATAACAATTGTTGGTCGTCTCTTCGTCACCCTTTGTAAGGCTCTTGCTGCATACGACCTGAATACCTGTCGACAAAAGAGCTCCGAAAGCAGCAAATATAAATAATACCGGGCTTGCCAAACCATAAGCGGCAACGGCATCAACACCCAAAAACTGACCGATCATAATGCTGTCAACCAGCATGCAGACCGTAACTGCGGCAGAAGATATGATCTGTGCCAGCAGCATATTCTTAAAAATTCTTTTTATCATGTCACTGTAAATTTCTCCGCATTGTTTCAGGACTGGTACAGTATGTTAATGCTGTCTCCTGATCTATTATCCCGTTCTTGACCAGTTCGAAAAGACTTCTGTCCATCGTGATCATACCTTCACGACCGCCGGAATTGATCTGGCTGTCGAACTGATGAGTCTTGTCTTCTCTGATCAGGGTTCTCAATGCGCTGTTGGCATGCATGATCTCAAATGCGGGAACCACACCTCCGGTTATCTTCGGTATCAGCTGCTGCGATACGATGGTCTTCAATATCATGGACAGCTGGACTCTGATCTGCTGCTGCTGGCTGGCGGGGAAGATGTCGACTATACGGTCGACGGTATTGGCCGCGCCGAGCGTATGGAGCGTAGAAAGAACAAGGTGTCCTGTTTCTGCTGCCGTAAGGGCTATCTCAATGGTTTCCCTGTCACGCATCTCACCGATAAGGATTACATCGGGTGCTTCACGAAGAGCAGCCCTCAGTGCGCTGGAATATGACTCGGTATCGATCGCGATCTCTCTCTGGCTGATGATACTCTTGTCATGCCTGTGCAGGTATTCGATGGGATCTTCCAGTGTCAGTATATGGCAGTCGCGCTCATGGTTGATTTTGTCGATAATGTAGGCAAGAGTTGTACTCTTTCCGCTTCCGGCAGTCCCCGTAACGAGCACGAGACCTTTTTTCAGCTCCGCGATCTTCAGGATACTTGAAGGAATACCCATTGACTCAAACGGCGGAAGTCCGAAAGGAACCGCCCTTAAAACCGCACTGATCGTACCGCGCTGCTTGAACACGTTTACCCTGAAACGTCCTGCGCCCGGTATCGATACGGCAAAGTCATCGTCATTGCTGTTGATGAACTGTGCCATGTCACGGTTCGCGGTATCGTAGAGCTGCTGTATCCATTCACGACAGGTACCTGCGGAAAGACCTCTCTCCCAATCATATTCAAGATCGTGATCACGCACGATCTGTCCGCCGATCTTATAACATATAGGCTGACCTACTACAAAGAAAATATCCGACGCTTTTTTGCTTACTGCAGATTTAAGCATCTCATCAAGGCTGTTCATGCTATTCCTCCAGATTAAAACAATTCAATTTCTTCGATCTCAAAACCGTTGCCGCTGTAACCGTCCATATCATCAACGACCAGTCTGTGCGAAGACATATGCATGTCAAAGTCGTCGCCTTCCCGGGTCACGCGCATCTCAACCCTGATCGAAGAATAGTCGTTCACTCTTACATTATATATTACCGTACCGGCCTCGACGGATTCAACTCCGTCAACGGATCTGATATTCTCGTCGATCCCGTCCTGCTGCAGATTGTTCCGGACACATTCGTCAAATGCCCCCGCTATCTTCAGCTGAATCCTGTCAGCTTTAACTTCTGCCTTGTAATATTCCTGTACCGCGTTTCTGGAGGTTTTCGCCGTTTTCAATCCGGTATATGCCGCTCTTATGGTCAGGATCGCAAACAGTGACAATCCCAAAACGCAGAGCAGAAGGATGATGGACGGCAGACCCACATTCAGCTTAAATTCGCTGCCTTTTTGTTCTTTCATGTCGGAAACTCCCTGTAAAGATGATAATCCGAAAATGTATCAAAATTATTTCAAAAAATTAGCAAAATGATGTCATTTGTAACCTTTTATTTTTGTCATCCATTGACCAAATCCCATCAATCTATGTTTGACGACTAATAAGCAAGTGAAACATTGTCCGCATCAAGAGCGATCAGTTCCTCTCCGTTCTTGTCGGTTACGGTTATCCTGTAAACAACCAGTGCTCCCCCCGCACCCTTACCTTCCTCGGTAACGGTGCATTCCATCACGAAGTGGGCTTTTTTTGCGGGATCCTGCGAGCCGGCCAGTTCCTTCCAGTCACTGTCGTAATATCTGGTCTGAAGATCGACCGATCCGTTTTTCAGCTCTTCTGCCTTATTCTCGGCAAGGATGGTCGCCTTGCTGATATTGACGGCCTTCTTCTGGATACGGTTCGCAGATAGGTACATCTGCATTATGACCACGCTTACCACCGCGAAGATCGCAATGATGATGACCGATTCGACCAGCGGAAGCCGCGCGGTACTTTGTTTATCGTATTTGTCAGCCATTACACTGTTCCTGCTTTCTCATATGATCCTATCGTGTCCGTTTGTCTTAAGATGATAAATCCTCTTATCTTAATATCGGACCGATCCTTATGTACAATTCAGATGAGCATCAATTCCGCGTATCGCTTCTCAAGGTAAGCTTCAGCGATTCCCTGTCTCCCGATGCGTTCGCTGCGCTCAAAAGTATGCAGCCGTCCTGTTTGCTGATGGAAAAATCATCTATCTCCACAGTTTCGAATCCGAACTCGAAGTCCGGTTCGTAACCCGCCGCCTGAGTCAGCTCACACAGATATCCGTTCTTATAATAAATAAGTGTGTTATAAATATCTCCGTCAAACTCCTCGGACAGAACGAGCACATCCATACCGTCATACTGTGCGACATCCACTGATCCTGACGCATCGAACTGTCTGACTCTCGTAGCTACATAAGAAAGTGAAGTTCTCAGCTCAAAGTTCTCATTTGACGCAAGTACAACATTCTTGTATACCTGCATCCCGGCCGCAAGCAGCACAAGTGCCGAAATAGCGAACAATGCGATCAAAACGATCGTTCCCGCCGCATTTACGAGCTTGCTCCTTGAAGCAACCTTTTTATCATCCAATCCCGCCATAAATAATCTCCGATATTCAATGAACTAACGGTCATCGTCTGAAAACCGAGATATTCGGAAATACATTGGCTGCCGCGCAGTCATATGTAACCATAAATGCATCCCGGTCAATATGCACGCCGTAGTTCTCTTCAAGATACTCGATAGTCGAAGGATATCTTCCTTCATCGGCATAGCACTGAACCGCAGCCTTTCTTACGGCTGCAAGCGTCAGTTCCTGATCCTGTTCGATACTCATGGTGTTGAACTTCACCACAACAAATATCATGACCGCAAGCATCGCAACACAGATCAGTATCGGAAGGACTATGCTCTTCCATATATCCTTACGGGAATTTCCCTTAAAATCTTTCATAATATATGAGATCTCCCATTTTTTCAGATCAAAATCAAATAACAGCTAAAGCAACAGGCCTTTAACAGGCTCTGAGCATTTTCTTATTATCCTATCGAAGAGATCATGCTGACAAGCGGCATCATAACTGCGATCAGGACCGCTCCTACCATTACCGACAGCACAACAACCAGTGTTGTCTCAATGATCGTGGTCATCTTGCCCAGAGAAGCCGTAGTCTTTTCATTGTACTGCTCGCTCAGCTTCGCAAATACAACATCGGTCTCGCCTGTCTTGGCAGCTACACTGACCAGCCTGCTCTCCATGCCGGCGATAAGACCGCTCTTGCGGAGCGCTTCATCGAGAGGAGCATCGCTTCTGTAATACTTAATGCAGTCTCCGATGCGCTTCTTTACGGTTTCATTTTCACAATTCTCATATTCGCTCTCAAGCGCTTCGGTAATATCCATACCGCTGGCCATCATCAGGGACATCGAGGAAACAAACTTGCCTGTTGCCATAAGGACCATAAGCTTTCCGGTAGGTCCGAAGGAGCCTGCAAGCTTCGAGAGAGCCTTTGAACCCGATTTCGTTCTTCCGTAGATCACAACAAGGATCACAAGCACGAACAGAACAAGGATGATAACTGCGATTACTTTGCCTGCGGTGAGTCCAGCCGTAAGAACGTTCTCGGTAGCAGATGACACATCACTGCTCAGCTCTTCAAACATCTTCTCAAACATCGGAAGGATCTTCCATACCAGTATGACCATAATGCATGCCATAACACCGAACAGGATCATCGGATAGGCTACCGCGCTCCTGATTCCGGATTTGATACGGCTGTCGCGTTCGTAATAATCCGCAAGGGATCTCATAACGTCTTCAAGACGTCCGGTCTTCTCGCCGACTTCAACCATATGGTTCATATACTCGGGAAAAGCTCCTGTAGCATTCAATGCTTCGTAGAACGGTATATTGTCATTGACGCTGTCATCGAGTTCCTTTAAAACCGCCTTGGTCCTTGCGTCTTCCATCTCGCTGTAGAGCATGTAAATACCCTCATGCAGCGAAATACCGCCATGCAGCAGCATGGCTATCTGGTCACAGAACATGGCGACCTCATCGGAGTTGAACACCTTGCCCGAAGCGCCCTTACCTGCGCTTTTCCCCTGTCCGGGGGCATCTTTTTTAACTTCCCCGGTTTGATTCGAAGCTTCCGGCTCGTCATCCTTCCAGGAATCGTTGAAATCTACCGTATAATCGCTTCCGCTGTCTTTCTGATCGGTATCTTTCGGTTCGTTCTCCTTGTTCTCGTCATCATAAAAAACATAATCATCATTCATAAACGTTAAATCCCCCCTGACTGACGCTCATCATAATGGTAATACATTCTTTTATAATATCTCTGTGATCTTGACCTCCCTTTGCTTGGAAAGATCCACAAATATATCATCTACCTGAACTATGGGCTTCGAAAGCTCCGATTTATTGAGCAGCACGATCTTGCCCACCTTATCATCGGACAGCCGCACCGTATGGTTCATGTATACTTCCGTAATCTGCTCGAGCAGCGGAACAAGGTACTGAGGATCGAATTTCTTGTAGCCTTCGTTCTCGAAACTCCTGACAACCTCAAACGGACATATCCTGGGTCTGTATATTCTGTCGGAGGTCATCGCGTCATAAACATCGGCGATTGCGGTGATCATCGCAAAGCTGTTGATCTGGTCGCCGCTCTTTCCGTAAGGATAACCGGTTCCGTCAGCCCTCTCATGATGCTGGAGTACCGACATCTTGATGCGGTCATCGATCTTCTTGTCCTTGATGATGTCATAACCCTTGGTCGTATGCGTCTTGATAACGGCAAATTCCTGCTCGGTCAGCGCATCCGGCTTGTGAAGTATCTCTCTGGGTACCGTAGTCTTGCCCACATCATGCAGCAGACCGGCCAAAGTCAGCACTCTCTGCTCTTCTTCATTCATGCCGAGCCATTTTGCAAAGCAGTTGTTTATCAGAGACACGTTGACGCTGTGCATATATGTCATCTCATCATAATCGCGGATGCAATGCAGCATATTGAATATACGGCTCTTGCCACCGCTCTCGATGATCATCCTGTCAACCTCACCCACAAGAAAATCACCGTCCAACTCGGCGTTTTCAACGATCACCTTATTCATCTGATCCTTGAGTGCCGATACGGTGTTATCGTAATTTTTCGAAAATTCCCTGAACTCGACGCTGTTCTTCAGCTGCTGCGAAAGTGTGGTATTATTCTCAGGTGCTGCCTGTTTGTATACCGTGATGGAGTCAACGGCATAAAACATGATCTTTGATATTTTTTGCGCATCAAGAACAGCCCCGGCATTCAGGATAACCTGATTGTTCCGGGAATATATGTCCCTTGCGAGTTCCATTCCGGGCATGGCCCTGCTGATTAATATTCTTTCAATCGGTCTGTTGTCCGAAGCTTCGACTGACATCCCTCCACCTCCTATACCATCTCATAATAATACTACCACACCGGCAGAAAAATAACAAGTTTTTGCTTATCTAATAATATCCCCGGTAATCATCATTTATAATATTTTTTTGCT
>JAGCZE010000283.1 GCA_017960415.1 Lachnospiraceae bacterium | reverse complement strand
CCACCTTCACTTTCGCACCTTCAAGAGTCATTCTGCGGGCCATTATCAGACCGATATCGCCGGAGCCCAGAATAACCACCTCGCGGCCCGGCATATAGCCTTCGATATTGACAAGACGCTGTGCGGTTCCGGCAGAATAGATACCTGCCGGGCGATACCCGGGAATGTTTAAGGCGCCTCTTGCTCTTTCCCTGCATCCCATAGCCAGAATGATCTTACCGCCTTCGAGTGAAAACATGCCCTTATCCCTATTGACCGCGGTTACGATCCTGTCTTTCGTGATGCTCATGACCATTGTCGAAAGCATGTATTCAATCTTGCGCTCCAGCACCTTTTCGATAAACCTTGCGGCATATTCGGGACCTGTCAGCTCCTCCTTGAAAGTGTGCAGCCCGAAGCCGTTATGAATGCACTGGTTCAGGATGCCGCCGAGCATAACGTCTCTCTCGAGTATCAGGATCGAAGGATCGTTGATCCCTGCATTTACGAATTCGTCATACGCCGATATGGCTGCCGCGAGTCCTGCCGGACCACCGCCGATCACGATAATATCATATCTGTCCATTATCAAACCTCCATGAAGGATCATAATGTATACGGGTATAAGATTACTTCTGAGGATACTTCACATTGATATATTCATTGGGTATCATAAATGAATCCGGTCCGCTCTTTTTTACGCTCTTTAGCGGAATCCCGAGTTCACGCGAAATGATCTCCATTGTCCTGGGCGAGCAGAAGCCGGCCTGACAGCGTCCCATTCCTGCCCTGACTCTGCGTTTCACACCGTCCAGCGTCGTAGCGCCGACACTGCGCCTGATGGAATCTACGATCTCGCCTTCGCTTATTCCCTCACATCGGCAAATGATATTGCCGTATGCCGGATTCTTTCTGATCAGCTCGTTTCGTTCTTCCGCGGAAAGCTTCGATGCTTCGACAATGCCCTTCCTGATGGGGTTAAAATCCGCTTTTTTCGAAGCGTTCAGCCTGCCTGCAACCAATTCGGCCATATAGACTCCGATAGCCGGTGCGGCGGAAAGACCCGGGGATTCAATGCCCGCGCAGTCGAAGAAAAACTCGGCATCTTTGCATTCTCCGAGCAGGAAATCTCCCTTTATCTCATGAGCACGCAATCCCGCAAATGAAGTGATCACAGCCTTCATCGGAGGATTCTTTAAGTTCCTGTTGGCTTCAGCCCTGACCTTATCAAGCTCCTCGGCAGTAGTACAGGTACTTTCCCTATCATCGGTATCAAGCGCGTCGGGTCCTACTATCAGATTGCCGTGAACCGTAGGCGCTGTAAGTATTCCCTTGCCCATGGCATTCGGCAATGTAAACACCGTATGTTCGACAAAATTTCCCGCGGATTTATCAAGCAGGAAATAGCATCCCCGCCTTGTCCGGATCTCATATTTTTCGTTGCTTACCATATTGTGGATCACATCGGAATACACACCCGCGGCGTTGAT
This sequence comes from Lachnospiraceae bacterium, assembly GCA_017960415.1. Next base: position 3,629 of record JAGCZE010000283.1, on the reverse strand, counting down.
CACCGCTTTTGCCTGGATCGTCACCGAAAGGCCTGAATCGCCGGAATCGGCGTTGTTACGGTCGATACCGCTCAGTTCATAATGACCGTCTCTTTTTTTGATGCCGGTGATCTGTGTATTAAAAATGAATTTTACTCCGTTGTCAAATGCGTTTTCAGCATACGCAACCGTCATTCCGAAGGGGCAGACGATACCGGCGGAAGGAGCATAAAGTGCGGCAACTGCGTCATCCGCAAGATTTGGCTCGATCTTGTGCAGCTCATCCTTTTCTATTATCCGCAATCCCTCAACACCGTTTTTCAGGCCTCTTTTATACAACTCCTCGAGCTTGCTGCGGTCATCGCCTTCGAACATGACTACGAGTGAGCCGTTGCGTCTGAAATGAAAATCCAGTTCCTTCGCAAGCTCATCCATCATCTTATTGCCTTTGACATTGAATTCGGCCTTCTTCGTCCCGGAAGCAGCGTCATATCCGGCATGGATGATCGCACTGTTGGCTTTTGAGGTTCCGCAGCAGACATCCTCGCTTTTTTCGATCACGCAAATATTCAGCGAATAACGTGACAATTCCCTTGCAATGGCACATCCGGCAACACCGGCACCTATTATCGCAACATCCGTCATAACAAACCGCTCCTCTCAATCTTCGTCCTTTGCCCAGCCGAAAGCATATTTAACAGCTTTATCCCAGCCTTTCAGCTTTCGCGCCCGCTCTTCTTCGCCAATAGACGGCCAGAAGGTCTTGCTGATCTTACGGTTATGTATTACATCATCTTTGGAATTCCAGTATTTTACAGCCAGGCCTGCAAGATATGCGGCGCCCATCGCTGTCGTTTCAACACATGAAGGTCTGTCAACAGGTGCATTGATGATATCGGCCTGTGACTGCATCAGGAAGTCATTGGCGCTTGCGCCTCCGTCAACACGCAATGAAGTAAGCTCAATATGTGAATCGGCCTTCATCGAACCGATTACATCATTTACCTGGTATGCTATAGACTCCAGCGTTGCACGGATGATATGGTATTTGTTGCAGCCTCTTGTCAGTCCGACGATCGTACCTCTTGCGTACTGATCCCAGTACGGGGCGCCGAGTCCGGTAAATGCGGGTACCACGTAGCATCCGTTGGTATCCGGCACTTTCCTTGCCATATATTCGGAATCGGCGGCGGAATCTATCAGCCTCATCTCATCGCGCAGCCACTGAACAGCCGCTCCGGCAACGAATATCGACCCTTCAAGCGCGTAATTTACCTTTCCGTCCAGTCCCCATGCGATCGTCGTAACCAAACCGTTTTTCGAAAATACAGGCTTTTCTCCGGTATTCATCAGAAGAAAGCATCCGGTACCGTATGTGTTCTTCGCTTCCCCGGGATTGAAACAGGTCTGCCCGAACAATGCCGCCTGCTGGTCTCCCGCTGCGCCTGCAATAGGTATCTCACCACCGAAGAAGGATGAATCGGCAACACCGTAAATGCAGCTTGAAGGCATCGGCTTCGGCAGCATGCAGCGCGGAATATCAAGCTCCTGCAGTATCTCGTCATCCCAGTCCAGCGTATTTATATTAAAGAGCATCGTTCTGGATGCATTGGAATAATCGGTGACATGGACCTTTCCCTTTGTGAGCCGCCAGATCAGCCAGGTTTCGACCGTTCCGAACAAAAGCTCGCCTTTTTCGGCTCTTTCCCTGGCTCCGGGCACATTGTCAAGGATCCATTTCAGCTTTGTCGCGGAAAAATAGGCATCGATCACCAGACCGGTCTTCTTTCTGAAGAAATCGGTCAAGCCCTTCTCTTTAAGCGAATCGCAGTATTGCGCGGTACGCCGGCACTGCCAGACTATTGCGTGGCAGATAGGTTCAGACGTGTTCTTATCCCATACGATCGCGGTCTCTCTCTGGTTGGTGATCCCTATTGCCGCGATATCCTTTGCGGTCGCTCCGATCTTGAGCATTGCCTCCACGGCAACACCGAGCTGTGATGACCATATCTCATTGGCATCATGTTCAACCCATCCGGGCTTCGGAAAATATTGAACAAACTCCTTCTGAGCCATTGAACAGATCTCGCCGTTTTCATTGAACAGAATGCATCTGTTGCTTGTAGTCCCCGCATCAAGTGCCATTATATAGCCTGCCATCTCCACCTCCGTAAATATGATCGGATAGGTCCCCTACCCACCCGTCAAAGAAATGATCCTAAAAATAGCTTCACATTCCAACGTTCATCATGCTGTCCGGGCCTTCGCCCTCATACATCCGGTTTTTGATAAACAGATTGTCGAATACTTCAACCTCAACAGGTTTGGAGAAAAGATACCCCTGTAAATACTCACATCCGGCATCGTAAATGAACTGTCTCTGATCTTCGGTCTCAACGCCCTCGCACAGAACAGTCAGTCCGAGCCTCCTTGCCATGTCCACAATTGTCCCGATGTTGATCTTATCATTGTTGGACAGCTCTTCCTTCATGAATACCTTGTCGAGCTTCAATACATCCGCCTGCAGGGAGGTCAGTATATCAAGAGACGAGTAACCCGAACCGAAATCATCGATGGATATGCCTACGCCCATATCCTTCAGTTTATCAATGGTATACATGATCGTAGGAAGATCCTCAATGTACATGCTCTCTGTAAGCTCAAATTCCAGATAATCGGGCGGGATCCTGTATTTATCCATCAGCTGTCCGATATACGTGATCAGATCCCTGCTGAACAGGTGCACCCTCGAAACGTTCATTGAAATCGGAACGCATTCCTCCCCCGCATCCATACGGGCACGCAGGTATTTCATGACCTGTTCGTAAATAAAATAATCAACCTTTATGATACATCCGTCCCGTTCAAACGCGGGAATAAACGAGTCGGGATAGTTGTAACCTCCGTCGGGTCTTCTCCAGCGTACCAGAGCCTCCGCACCTATGATCCTGAAATCCCTGCTTCTGACCTTCGGCTGCAGGAACATCACAAATTCACCGGATTCAAGCGCGTCATCCACACGCCCGATCATCTCCAACTCTCTGGCGGTCGAAGCAAGCATCGTCCTGTCAAAGATCGCAACCTTGCCGTAGCTCTTCGAGAACTGCTTTCTGGCATATTTTCTCGCGGCATTGGCGTTTGAAACCGCTGCGGCAACGTCAATGTCATTGTCTTTCATAATGCTAACACCCAGGTTTACGATAAGGTTACTGTCGATCACCTCTTCCTGAACTCTCGAAACAAAGAATGCGGCAAGTCCGTTTACGTTATTCTTTACGGATTCCTCGCTTAATCCCGGCTGTGTCTTGATCGCAAAGCAGAAATTATCCGAGTACTCCCTGCAACATGAAATAACCCTTGTATAATACTGATAAATGCATCTTGAAAACAGCACAAGGATCTTGTCGCCGAATTCATAACCGTATCTTTCGTTAATATATTTAAAATTGGTTATATCCGCGCAGATGATGGCAATGTTCTTGTCATCGGGTACCGATGCGGCTCTCACGCATTCCTTGAAAAATTCTTCATAACGCGGCAGACCTGTGATCGAATCTGTCTTGAGCAGCTCTTTCAGATGTTTATTCGATACATCGGCCTCGCGCATGTCAAACAAGCAGGAAAAGATCAGATTTGTAAACTCTTTAAGT
>JAGCZE010000282.1 GCA_017960415.1 Lachnospiraceae bacterium | reverse complement strand
GCGCATAGGCGAGCGCCCCGGAGGGGCGCCATATGCGGAGCCGTGGGCACCGCAGGTGCCCCCGGGTGGGCGGCGTATTGGCCGGCGGCCAATAGCCGCACATAGGCGCGTGTCGTGTCCCGCGCCCGGCAAACCGTATGCGCCATCAGCGCATAGGCGCGCCCCCCATCCAAAACGTCATTATTTTTTGTCCAAATCGCACAAACATGCATACATTTGGACAAAATATTCAATGGTTAGCGAAACAGATCAGACAGAACGACCTGGCTTTGTACAATACCGCTGTATTTATTATTTTTCACACATCTATATCCTGTACCAGATAGAAGGTATACTGAGGAAATACTTCGTTCAGCTCCTGCCTGATATGATCAAACAGCTCCTGCCTGTCCTTAATATCAAAATCGATAATGATATCCATATAGACCGACATATTCTCCTTGTCCAGATAATAACCGTGTACCTGGATCGCGCCCTCGTGCGACAGGACAACGCCGGTTATCTTCTTTTTCATTTCGATATCATTGGTATCATGTACATTCAGAGAATAGATCCCGATCCCGGTCAGTACTATCCCGTGTTTCGCAAGAACTGCGTCAGCCAGCCTTCTCTCCATCAGGTCGATCTGACGGCAGGTCATCGAATCGTCGACCTCAACATGCACCGAACCCACCAGCAGATTGGGACCGTAACTGTGAAGGATCAGATCGTATACACCCTTAACATTTTCATTTTCCATGATCGTCTTTTTGATCGAAGTGGTCAACTCGGAATCCATTCTTTTGCCAAGCAGGTCGTCGAGGGTGTCTTTCAGCATCTCCACACCGGATTTGATGATGAATATTGAGATAAGTATGCTGACATATGCTTCCAGATTGAGGCCCAGCGTCAGATATATGATGGCACTGGCAAGAACTGCTGCGGAAAGTATCGCGTCAAACAGCGCATCGGCGCCGGACTCTTTCAGGGAATCGGATCCTGTTTCCTCCCCCTTCATCTTTACATAACGTCCGAGTATCAGCTTCACCAGAACCGCCGCTCCCACAACTATGAGCGTGATCGTGGAATAATCTGCGGGTTCGGGATCCGTAAGCTTCTTCACGGATTCGTACAATGATGTGAGACCGGCATACAGTATGATCACGGCTATCAGCATTGCGCTCAGATACTCGCTCCTGCCATGCCCTAAGGGGTGCTGTTTGTCCGGCTTGCGCCCGGCCAGGATTGTGCCTATGATCGTAATGACCGATGAAAGCGCGTCGGTAAGGTTATTTACCGAGTCAAGGATAATTGCGATGGAATTTGCCAGCAGGCCCACCGTTGCCTTAAATCCCGCCAGTACAAGGTTGGAAGCGATCCCGATAATACTGGTTCTTACTATGATCTTCTGACGACCGGCAATGTCAGTTCTTCCTTCTGTTTTCGGAGTATTATTTTCAGGCATGATATCAGCTCATCTCCCATCCCCCGGCATGCCCGGGGCATTTTATTATTTTCTACGGACCCGGATGCCGTTTTTTATCCCACTGTACCTACAAGCTCTTCACAAGCTTTGTTCCCCGTGCCAGCCTGTCAAGACCGTCCGAAAGAACACTCGCAGGGCAGGCTAAATTGAATCTGACAAAATCCGTTCCGCATTTGCCGTATTCTTCGCCTTCGGCAATATACAGACCGGTGCTGCGACGCAGTCTTACGGCATATGCAGTGCCGTCAAGGCCTGTCGCGCTTACATCTATCCACATCAGATAGGTCGCATCAGCCGCTACCGGCTTTAGTTCGGGAATATTGAGCCTGATATACTCTTCGGCTCTCCTGCGGTTTTCAAACACATACTCTCTGAGTTCGTCGAGCCAGCCGCCTCCCTGTTCAAATGCCGCGATAGTTGCCGCTGTGGCAAAAGCATTGGGTTCGGCCACTTCATCCGTATTCAGCGCTCTCCAGACTTTATGTCTTAAGAATCTGTTCTTTATGCAGACAGCTGCAGTCTGCAGCCCGGCAATATTGAAGGTTTTCGTCGGAGCCAGACATTGTACGGAAATATCGGCACATTCTTCCGAGGCTGCTCCAAACGGTATATATCCGGTACCGGGGCGCGTAAGGTCACAGTGTATTTCATCGGAAATAACCGTAACACCGTACTTTCCGCATAATCTCCCGACCTCGGCCAGTTCTGCGCGGCTCCAGATCTTTCCCACCGGATTGTGAGGATTACAGAAGATCATAAGTGAAGTCTGCGGATCGGCCAGCTTCTTTTCAAGGTCCTCGAAATCTATCTCGTAAGTACCGCCGTAACCGCTAACATCACCGTCCGGTGCTTTTATGTACTTCAGTTCGCTCTCCAGTACCCTTGCACCGTTATTTATGATGCTGTTAAAGAAAATATTGTAAACAGGCGTCAGAATTACAACATTTTCATTCGGTGTCGTAAGCTTCCTGACCATGCTTGAGATCGCTGGGATAACGCCGGTACAGAATATCAGCTCATCTGCCCCGATCACGTAATCATGACGTTTTTTCCACCAATGAATGTAAGCATCATACCATTCGTCAGGTATCACGGAATATCCGAAAATCCCGTGGTCCGCCCGTTTCTTTATGGTTTCGATGATCTCGGGCGCCGTCTTGAAATCCAGATCCGCAACGCACATCGGCAGCTCGCCTTCGGCCACATCCCATTTTAATGAGGCTGTGCCCCGCCTGTCCGTAACCGTATCGAAATCGTATTTCATATCGTTCCGCTCCGTATGATTATCTCTTCAGATTTGTCCGGTTTCTCTGTATGATCATCTCTTGCACCCGGATTTGCCCGGTTTCTCCGGTTGATCATCTCTTCCACTCGGGTTTGTCCGAATTCTTCTGTATTTCGCTGCAGATGATCTTTGTCTTCGAAGGATCAACTTCATCCTTCTCAACGATCAGCTCGCCTATGGATTCTGCCTTGATCGTACCGCTTGAGGGATTGAACACACTCATGATCGAAGAGCTGATATCAGCCTCAACATTCGAATATTCGAATGCGAGGGTGGTATTGATCAACTTGCAGTTTTCCATTATCAGATTCTCGATATAACACATTCCCTGAAGTGACTCACTCGTACAATTGACCAGCTTCAGGTTCTTCGAATTCCAGCCGAGATATTCGCCGGAAATAAACGAATCATAAACCGTCACATTCTCGCTGTTCCAGAACGCATCCTTGGTCATCAGCGTCGAATTCCTGATCTCTACGTTCTTTGCGCCGTCAAATGAGTAATTGCCCGAAAGTTTCAGACCATCCACCTTGATATTCGATGAATTCATCAGCAGATAATCGCCGCGGCTCACCGTCACATTCTTCAGATCAACTCCGTCACATGTCCACAATGTTTCGGCAGCATATGAAAATGTAGTATCACTGATCTTCACATTCCTGCAGCGTCTGAAATTCTTGGGAGCCTCGATCACTGCACCTTCCACACTGATATCATTGGTATACCATACACCGGCACGGCCCATCTCATACCAGTGGCAGTTTTTTACTTCAACATTGTTGCAGTACCAAAGCGGATATTTCCACTCAAAAATACATTCGGAAAGCTTAATATCCCTGCTC
>JAGCZE010000281.1 GCA_017960415.1 Lachnospiraceae bacterium | reverse complement strand
CCCATGGGCGAGAGCATATACAGGTTTGATAGCTTTGACGATACGGATATCCCCTTATTCAAAGCAGTGGCCCTGGCTGACGGCAAACTGTATTTTGCTGTGGATACCGACCCCTACGCCGTTTATGTTCTTGAAGACGGAAAGCTCACAAAAGAGTTCGATATCAAAGGTGTTACCGAAGACCCCGGCGATCTTTGGTGGATCGATTCCTACCGTCCGGACGGAGCTTCCCGGGACACTATCGTATTATTGACTGAGAAAGCGTTCATAACTTATTCGGGCGACACGCCTGTCTTAAAAAATTTCACTGTAAGACCGGAGATAACTCCGCTCATGTATATGGATCCTGTACTGAACGTGCTGTACTTCCTGCCGGTTATCGGTCTGGGCATCAATCTCATAATCCGCAAGAAGACCCTTCTTTATAAGCAGCTGATCGTAACGATTCCGGTATTCATCGTGCTGTCCGGTTTGATCCCGGGTATTGTATATGATTATGCAGACCGGTTAAAGGTTGAAGACACCGGAAATGACCTTAAAATGGTATGCGGAATTTCCGCCAAGACTTTGGACGGTTTTGATTTTTCCGGTCTGATGCAGCCGGACAAAAATACCGGAACGGCTTACAAAGAACTTCGTGACAAGTTGAAAACGTTAAGTTCATATAATGGGAATTACGGTTTTTCCGTGGTCTACAGAGCTGAAGACGGCGCTCCTTATACTGTGGCGTCTTATGGTTCTGTCGGTGCTCCTATGCATAAATGGAGGGCGTCAGACGGCACATTTCCTGAAGAAGCTATCGGATCAGAGGTTTACGTTGACAAGAATGTCAGATCCATCGTCAACATGATAGCCACAACGAGCATCAGCAGGATAACCGCTTACGGGAAGATCAACGATGCCGCTTCCGGCGGTAATTACTATCTCATGGTTGAGGCTGATTACAGCGATCTCTTTTCAACGAGACTCATGCTCATCGCCCAGATCTTCGGAGCCGGTATACTGATCATGCTTATCATATCGCTTATTTTCATTCTTTCCACGGTCCGCATGTTAAGGGTCATCAAGAAGGCAACCGTTACAGTTAAGAGCATCAGTGAAGGCGATCTCAAGGCAAGAGTCAATTACAGTTCAAAGGACGAATTGGGACAGATCTGTACCCAGGTCAATGAGATGGCTTCAAGCCTTGAGAATTCATTTGAAGAAAAAGACCGTACAGAAAAGTTCTACTACAAGTTCGTTCCCGAAAAGTTCCGTGAATATCTCGGAAAGAAAAACCTTACCGACCTGTCACTCGGCGATGCAAGCAACCGCGAACTGACCGTTCTTTTCTGCGACATCCGCTCCTTCTCGATCAATTCCGAGATGATGACGGCAAAAGAGAATTTTGCCTTTGTAAACAAGATCTACGGCAAGGCCGGACCGATAGTACGCGAGCATAACGGATTCATCGACAAATATATAGGCGATGCGGTCATGGCGCTTTTCGAAAAGGCTGATGATGCAGTAGCCTGCGGTATCGACATTTATAAGGCGATCGTTCATGATCCTGAAACGGCAAAAGAACTCAATATAAGTGACATCAATATAGGTATCGGTATTCACACCGGTATGGCAATGATCGGTATCGTCGGAGAGACTGAGCGTCTGTCGGGAACAGTTATTTCCGATACCGTAAACCTTTCGTCCAGACTTGAGTCGATCACAAAGCAATACCAGACGGCGATGCTGATCTCCAAGGATACGGTTGACCGTCTGTCCTCGCCGGATGACCTGTCGCTTCGCTATCTCGGCATAATCCAGGTTGCCGGCGTAAACGAAGTCAAGGGAGTATACGAAGTCCTGGATTGTCTGAAAGAAGATGAAAGAAAAGTCCGTTCTGCTAATTCTCAGGAATTCCGCGAAGCGTTGAGACTGTTCCAGTTAGGACGTCGTGCTGATGCGCTTGCAGCATTGGAAAAACTGGATCAGGAAGGCAAGAATGACTTTGTAACGGAAAAATATGCCGATTACATCAGGAACATGTCACCTGATGAAAAGGGCAATGTGTTCAGGTTCGTAAGGAAGTAAGTTTTAGGGTCTTTGTATGTCTGATCTTGAGAATTGATCTACCGATATGACCAAAACTGCCTGTGAGATCAATTTTCACGACAGTTCTATTACGGCTATTGATTACGATCCTAAATCTTTCACAACGATTGTAACTGTTACATTCTGCAACTGGGCGCAGCCTGAATACGATAAGAATGAACCGGAGGTCATTACAGTTTATCTGTATTTTCATCGTTCTTTCTTGATGATGAATCCTGATATCAGGTTTAATGATTTCTCAGGTGATATCTATCGTGCGGAATATATCGATCCAAGGACAATTAAGTTTATTATCGATACGGATGATGAGAATGAATCGGTCCAGGAAATAAAGATAGTAGCTGAAGAGTTGTATTTTCGTCGAGACAAAATGGCATTTGATAACTACAATTGTACCATTGCGGAATCAGAGCATTATGCGGTAGTACGGGAATATGAAGACTGCTATCTGATGTTTAAGGATATGAGCCGAAGATCGGTGTCTATTGGTGATTTTTACGGAGATGCTGAATTTGCACTTATAGATAGAAATGAACGTTTTGTAGTAATGGGAGGATGTGGGATTATCATTTACTTCTTACATGAACCGTGGACCATTTATACTTACGACAAAAAGACCCCTCAATGGATAGAACTTGGCAGGGGTGAATCTGAAATGTATTATGATGCTGTTAAACAAATAAGTGATACAGTCATTGAGATTACTGATGCAAACGGAACAGTATTTGAATATGATCTATCTGCTTATGTTATATAAGTTCAGAATGCTAAACTCTAATTGACATCGATATACAAGGTGAATAAAATATCAGTAAGATCAGGTAACTGATTGGGGCTGGTCGTAAGACCCGGGTCCATCGAGAGCGGGGATGTTCCCCGCTTTATTATTTTTGGAGGTAATCTTGTGAGCGAACTAAGCATCTTTATAGATGAAAGTGGAGATTTCGGATCATATGATTATCGCTCACCTTATTACATCATTACCATGGTGTTTCATGACCAGTCTGTGGATATCTCGACACCGATAACCAAGCTGGAAGCAGATCTTAGTAATCGCGGGATTTCCAAATCACTGTG
>JAGCZE010000280.1 GCA_017960415.1 Lachnospiraceae bacterium | reverse complement strand
TGTTGCGATGATCAGAAATATAAACTTCGCGTTCCAGCTCATATAAAAATAATAGCTGGCGGCAAGAAGCAGTATCCACCTGAATCTGTAAGGGATGATCCGGTAGAACAACAGCACAACAGGCAGGAAGACCAGAAACTCAAAGGAATTGAAATTCATAGAGCTTCCTCCTTTTTCCCTGCAAGACCGACTATCAGAAATACTGCGATCGCTATAGCGGTTTCGAGGTAGGAAACGCCTGCAAGAAGCGCATATGCCGATGTTCCGACCACAAGGATAGCTGCGGTCACGGGAAGCACGATCCCCGTTTTCTTAAATCTGCAGATTATCGACGAAACAAGCGCAATGCCGTACAAAACAAGCAAGACAGGCGATTGCAGTATGACACTTCCGTTCAAATGAACATCTCCTTTATCTTTTGTTTATCAGCTTTTCCGGTTGGTTTAAGCGGTATTTTGTCAACGATCCTGATCCGCTCGGGCCTCTCAAGTTTATTAAACAGAGCGGTTACAGCATCTTCGTTATACGCGGCCCCCGCCTTCAGCATGATCACAGCCGCCGGCACTTCTCCGCATTTTTCATCCTCGATGCCCACAACCGCCGCATCCTGTACAAAATCGAGTGACCGCAGCGTATTTTCAAGATATGAGATCGAGATATTCTGGCCGTTACGTATGACGATCTCTTTCTTGCGGCCTGTAATATGCAGAAATCCTTTATCATCAATGAATCCAAGGTCTCCGGTATCAAAGAATTCATCCCGGTCTATCGGTTCCTCTCCGACATAGCCGTAAAATACGGTAGGTCCCTTTATCATGATCTCCCCGTCTTCACCGATCCTGACCTGAGTGAGAGGAAGAATCTTTCCCACCGATCCGGCCCTGTCATCGTCGGATTCGGAAGCATCTGCTCCGGATATCCCGGCGCATTCGCTCATTCCATATACCGGAACAAGCTTCACACCCAAAGTCTCTTGTATATAATTGAACTGTTCTCGCGATGTATAGGCTCCCGCAACGCACGCCTGCCTTAAGCTGCTGACATCATAGCCTTTCTGTATGATCACCTGTGACATGGCAAGTGCCAGCGATGGAACAAGAGCAACTCTTGTAAGCCTGTATTTTTCAATACACTTGCAAATATAGTCCGGAGTGACCTCGCGGGGGAAGAAATTGGAATATTGGTGCATAATGCCGTCTACAGCCTGTGTCAGTCCGTAAATGTGAAACAGTGGCAGTAAAAAAAGTCCCCTGTCGTTTCCTTCGCATCCCGATACAGTGTAGAAATTCTGCTGATGGTTGATATAGCTGAACTGGCTGTGTATAACACCTTTTCGTTGCCCTGTGCTTCCCGAGGTAAATATGATCACAGCGGGAGCTTTAAGATCGGGCTTTGAGATAGCAGAACCTTCCGTCCCTAAAAATTTCCCCTTTCCATAGGCTATTCCGTCGATATACCAGCACCCATCATCATTATCGATAATATGTGAAACCGCGATATCGTCCCCCGCCTCGCTGATAAAATCGGAAACAGGGGAGTGCGGGTCGCAGAGCACCGCAACAGCGCCAATATATTGAATCGCAAGAAAGAATATTACGGTCTCGGGGGTCCGAAGGCCGCACAAGCCCACATTTTCACCGCATCTGACACCGTGCTCCGCCAGAAAAGAAGCGGCGGCAGTTGTCTGCTCATACAGTTCGTTTACCGTATACCCATACTCTTCATTAAACAGGGCAATGCTGTCCGGCTGTGAATCCCTGTATTCTTTCAGATAGTCAATGATCCCCTTATAAAGCAGTTCCATAATTACGCGATCTTCTCCCTTGATGCCTGTCGTATAGCAATTTCGGGAGGCTCATCGCCTCCCGGAATCACCTTTATATTTTACCAAAATATATTAAACGGTCAGTGTAGCCCGAAATTACTTAATCGAGCGTAAACATGCCTCGTTTCATGAATACTACGCCTCGCGTTCCGACAAGAGGTATATTATCCGAATGCTTCTTGCCGTAGCGCATTACTACCTGGATCTCGATCTCGAAATCACTGTTCTCATCGAGTCCGAACTTGCTCTTGAGTGTCGTCCACGGGATAGTGCCGATATAGACATGATCGGACTTATCCCTGTAGGTGTAAACATAATCTCCGGTCTGCCCTTCAAACAGCTTATCATAATAGTTCTTCGAAATAGGAATGTCTGCATAATAGGTGTAATCCGAGCTTACGAGTCCTTCGCGTCCTACCGGAACGACCGCATCATTCAGGAACAATGATTCGTCAACCCTGGTCTTACCCTCGGGCATGCTGTAAGGGAATATCCTTCCGGCTATCGCTGCTCCCGTTTTTTCACCGATGGCCCCGGCAAATTTCGCATCCGGCCAGGCTTCATAAGTATCCATATTACCCGTCCGCCTGATCGAGATTGCGGTATCGTTCTTCTTATCAACCTCGTAAGTCTCAAGCGTATATTGGTATACTCCGGTCTGATCTTTAGGCGTTCCGCCGCCTGTAACATCGGCATTCGTCCTGGATGAGTCAAGCTCTACCAGCGGGAAGTCATACAGGACAACCTTTACATGATCTGTAATTCCGTCATGTGTATTATCTACGTAAACTACCGGGTAGTAATGAACTGTCATAGCCTTCTTCATCAATACGCTGTAGTTCTTCAGAGCGAAGTCAACCTGCTTGTAGTAAACCGGTGATTCTGATGATGCTCCTGCAGCCTTCAGCCCGAATGTCTTGTATTCGGCGGTTCCCGAGATCAGTGTATTTGATTTCTTTGTCTTAACACCGTCTCCGATCGGCTGGGTAGCTTCACTATCGGTAGTGCGGACAGATGCATCGAAATCAACATACAGACAGTCCTTGTTTTCCTCAGCGGACTTGTCGCGGTTGGTGACAACCGGCTCCGTAGCCTGTGCGGTTGCACGATATGCCGCAACCATCGTATTTACAAAGAGCTTGCATTCGTCATCGGAAATAACTCCCTGACAGGTTCCGATACCCGAATAGGTAACGTTCTTTTTATTGTAGATATCATAGTTGTTTGTGGCATCATTGACGATATTTGCACAGTTTGTATCCTTGTTGAACAGTGTAAACCATACAACAACATCGTCATCCTCGGTGTTCAGCTGGATAGCAGGACAATCGGAGTATGAAAGCTCCATGTATTTCTTTCCTGTCAAACTGCTGTCACGACCGATCTGATAAGGATAGGATACGATCTGGCCTTCATTGGTCTGAGTAGCAACCGTACACAATCTGGTCTCTGATTTATATTTATCGTCTTCGGCACTAACGGCGATACTTCTTGAGAAGCCCTGTACCAGCGCTCTGGTATCGCTTGATGCTGTTTCTCTGCCGGTGATCCTGCCGCTTCTCGAAACCTTGCCCGTTGTCATCAGTCCTGCTTCGGCCAGCGACATACTGCTGTAATTGGTCTTGAACGGGAAGTCATATTCAAGTGACTTCACATCCAAAGCACTTTTCAGTGTCATCTTTTCCAAATAATCATCCGCAACAGAGGCAACCTCCAGAGTTGATTGCAACTGATCCTATATTTTACTCTGCTTACCGTAATTGGTATGGGCTCCGTACCTGTCCTGACCTATGATATCCGCAAATCTGGCGGTCAGGTTATAGCCCGCCCAGTAATCAACATAGTAAACATCCTCATAAAGTGTCCTGCCTCTTTCGTCTTTAATTGAAAAAGTATGGTCTTTATAATACTGCTGAATATAGTTGTCAAAATCAGACTTATTGCTGTATCTGATATATGATGTTGTGCTTACGGTAAACAACGCCGTCTTGCCCGAATCGATAAAGTCCTCGATCAGCTGAAGGCTGGCACTATCCTGTATATCATTGTACCAGGGGCCGAAGCCGAGGATGACCATATCGATATCCTTCCATCTTACCTCATTTGTACCCGTATTATGAACCTTGTCTTCCTGAAAACTTCCGTTCTTAAATACATAGGACTTTCCGATGATCGTGCTCTTGTTCGCGGCGATCTGTTTCAGCTGCGAAAGCGTGACTCTGAAGAAATGAAGTTCAAAGTCTTTCAGGTCATGAGTATAATAATGGAATTTACTTGCGTTCTGGTACCTGTACTGTACGAGGGAATACGGATTTCCGCCGTTCTTGGCCAGAGCCGCCTGATACTGCTTATGGTCGGTCGAGGTATCGGTCCAGTAACACTCAGCGGAATCAAAATGATAGCCGTATTCGGTCGAGGTAAAGTATGGATCTCCACCGTTCTTAACATTGAAGTAAGGATCGCCTGTCGCCGGAGTCACCAGTTTGGGCTCTCTTAAGTACAGCGAGCTCTGTGTTCCGAAGTAAGCACTTTCTTCAATGTTTCCGTTTTCGGCCTCGGTTATAACATGACCGTTTGCGGAATACGCATCTTTTATCTCTTCATCGGTAGGCAGATATATGGTGGATTTGATATCCATGGCGATCTTACCGTTGCCAAGTTCTCCTTTACCGCCTTTACCTCCGCCGCCTTTACCGCCTTTACCGTCTTTTCCCTTGCCGGCACCGGAGTCGGTAACATACTCGGTCTGATTACCTGCGCCGTCCATGATAACGCAGATATCTTCCCTTTCATCGGTTGTTATCTGAAGCACATATAGCTTCTGCTTTTTATCGGCAGCAACACTGATAGCCGAAAGTCCTGTAACTTCATCACGGATATTTGTCTCTTTTCCGGACGAATCAAGAGAAGTAACCTGTATCTTCCAGGGGATCATACCGTAATATTCTTCTATTTCACGGTATACTTCATAGGTTTCTCCCATGGTAAGGTCAAAACGGGCTGCTTCACCTCTGTCTTTGTACTTGTTGGAATCGGTATTCCTGACATTTACACTGTCAAGACGCTCGGTATCGGGATCATAGATTCCGTCCGCATTGGTATCGATAAACATCTTCAGACGGAACTTTGTGGATTTATCCGTGCCCTCTACAGAGTTGATCTTTAAGGTGTATCTGAGGATCTTCCCGCTGTCGGAACCGTCGTCACCGTTGATATAAGGCGAATCGGTCCAAGTCGGATGTACTGTTTTATCATAGTATTCAGCCGGCTTGCTCTTGATATCAAGTGCGAAGGTTTTATGTTTCAGCGAATCGGAGAAATCTCTTTGCAGAGGATTTGTCTCTGTTCCCGTAAATGTGGCGTCCGGTCCGCTTTCCACATACCAGCTGTAATTGAAATAATACTTGTTGTCTTTTGTATTCTTGGTTGCGTTGGTCTTCTTGATAACATCGTTTGCCAGCTTGTAGATCCATGAAGCACGGTCGATCTTGTCCGTATCCACGGCACCGCTCTTAAAGAAGTCATCCGCAAATATGATCGGATATCCTGCGGTCAGGAATTCCGAAATATCCTTGAATTTAGCAAAAGTAATATCATTGCCGGGGCATACGAATTTCGTTGTGATATCATCATTGGCCGTAACATTGCCTTCCGAATCGACGGAATTGAAAGTACCGACCCTGAAATATGACTTATGTGAAGTACCTGATTTATCTTCCCATTCCGGGTTGCATACTTTTCCCGTATGGTAATAGATCAGATTTTCATCATCTACAAACTTGTAAGTGATATCCGGCATAGGATTGCCTTCAAGGTCGATGGTCTTGTTGCTCGTACCGAAGTATATTACATCATACTTCGCATTCAGATCGTCGATGTTCGCCTGGAATTCCAGCGAACTCATGGATGTTGCGGTGATCCTACCCGTAACGTTCGGTGCATATCTGTTGATATACCAGAACCAGTATTCGTCGTAGTGCTTGTAGCTGTACGGCTGGATCTCGAGGATACTGATATCACGGACAAGGTTCTCATACAGTGTTTTGCTGTTGAGCATGTAATAGAATACATCGGCTGTCTGATAAGCTTTTTCGCCTGTATCGGTCTCTTTTCGGGGCTCACCGATAGAGGCCTTAATATCATTAAAGCCTTCCTGTCCCTGTTTGAACGTAAGTGTCAGATAGTCCTTTATAAGGTTCTTTTCATTGTTGTAAATGAACATACGGTTCTTGATCAGACTCTTATTGTCTGCCATCCCGATGTCCGTATTATATCCGAGAAGAGTTAATTTCGTGCTTCTCGCAGCAGGATCCGTCCAGTCTTCTTTATCAATGATATTATACGGAATAAGCGTATATTTGCTCCAGTAATCCGAAGCATCCGTTCCTGTCCAGGTAAATGTAAAGTAAGCATTGCCTGCCTTGGGTGTCAGCTTGCCGTTTACAATACTCTTGTCAAGTCTTCCGGTCAGGAATGCGTTGTACATAGTAACAGGGCTAGCCAGCTGGGTCATAAGATACAGCTTGTAAGCGTTGACATTTGAACTGTCAGCATCACTCTCGTTTACGGTGATCTCCTGCTTATCCTGTGTCTTGGTCGTAAATGATGTCTTTACGCCTGATGCAGCCAGACTGTTTTCATAGATATTATAGTCGTACAATACAGGACATGTCGCTACTTCTTCAAGGTTTCCGTTCTTGTACTCGACACCGGCGATCCTTGAAAGTATTGCTACGGTAGCATCCCAGCTCAGATCATTATCCGTATCGGAAAAATGCGATTTGAGTTCCGATTTTTGTTTGGGAACGCTGATACCGGTGGCGGTTATGTAGTTATTGGCATTGTTCGGATCGACTTCCTTCAGGAAGATGTAATCGGAACCGTTTTTCTCATACCAGAGATCTGAAATCTTCTGCTCGCAGGTTTCATTTAATACGATCAGATCTGCATCACGAATAAGCCCGAGATTGGCTGAATT